>NZ_CP126446.1:3900000-4141606 GCF_030166655.1 Pontibacillus chungwhensis
TTTCTCAAAAGTCGAGCAGCGCAAGTTACATGATTATGAAGAAAAGTACTTGAAATTATCCACGCCGATCGTCCCTATCATGGATCACGTAGCAATCTTACCAATTATTGGCGAGATTGATGAAAAACGGGCTAATGTCATTATTGAAGAAACGCTAAGAGAAGCTAATGAACTCGATATCGATTGGCTCGTTATTGACTTATCCGGGGTCTACCATGTAGATGACTTGTTTATGAGTCACTTAGAGAAGTTGCTTACTTCCCTCGAGATTCTTGGTCTTAAGCCAGTCCTAACCGGCATGCGCCCTGACTTAAGTATGCGCGCTGTGCAGATGGGTCTTGTCTCTAAAACAAAAGAAGATGTGATTACGAAAGCTACATTGAAACAAGCCGTGGCTATGCTTTATGACCAAACGGCACAACGTTCTTAACTATATTCCACCGCTCCCCCTGGATCAATCTCAGAGGGAGCGGTTTTCTTATAACTGGTAGCAGGCGTTTCAGTACCCATACAAAAAGCTCACCCACTAAGGGATGAGCTTTCAACCGTTTTATTGTTCCTGATCTTCTTCGTCAGTTGAAGATGAGGATTGATGGAGTTGCTCTAGTTTTTGAATGCGTTCTTCTAAAGCATGGTATTCTTCTTTCGTCACGAAGCCAAGGTCGCGGATTTGCTCGCGGAAATAGGCTTCTGTTTGAGCGTTCCATTTTTCATTTTGCGCTTCGCCTCTTTCACGAAATTCGCGCATCGCTTCCTTCGCCTCTGAAGGACTTATCTGACCCTTTTCCACCATTTCATTATAGACTTTTTCAACTTTCTCTTTTCCATTCAGTGCAGCACCAATGCCGATTAAAAACCCTTTCTTTAGTAGATCACTCACCCTTATTCCTCCTATCTTTTGTTGTAACCTTAATGGTTCTGAAATGCACCGAGGCTACGAGTACAAATGCAACAAAACCCGTTGCCCCTGTCGCCAGACCGATGTACAGATACAATGATTCCAGATTCCGGAAGCTATATAATGCAAATCCTCCTCCTCCAATGAAAAGGAAAAAGGATAAAAACGCATAAAAGAAGTAATAGTGATGAAACATTTGACGTTGTTGCTTTCTCTCTTCAAAGGCCCTTTGTCTCGGGGCATCTGTTAAGTATTCATTTAACGATTTAGGTAAGGAAAGAAGCGGTTTAGCTGTATCTTTAATCACTTCTTTATAAAGACTGGCATCTGATTCACCGCCAGATACCCATTGCTTAATAACAGGTTTCCCCCACTTCATGAGGTCGATATCCGGATAGACGGTTGTAAGTACCCCGATCACGATTGATGCTGCTCTACCTAGGAATGCGTAGTCTGCAGGCATTTGGATCGGCTGTTCTTTCACAAATTCTTGCAGGTCTTTCATAATTTGATTGAGAGCTTCCTGGTCAAATTTCTCAAAGTCACCCTGCAAATACATGTCAGCCGTTTCTTTTAATAGACGTTTTACTTTTTGACGATTGGCGTATGGAAGAAGGAAATCCATATCTTCAAGTGCGCCGATTACTTTATCGTAATCGTCCATAATGAACCCCTGTATAATCATACGTATATAACTGGCATCTTCCTTACTAATCTCGCCTACCATTCCGAAGTCGATCATGACAATGGTTCCATCAGACCGGACCATCAGATTCCCTGAATGGGGGTCGGCGTGAAACATGCCATCAGATACTAGCTGTTCAACGAATAAATCGAATACTCGTTTCGCCAGATCCTCCCGTTTTAAGTTATTCTCGCTTATAAAGGACTCATCTGTAATCTTCACACCCTCTATCCATTCCATAACAAGCACACGTCTTGTGGATAGATCTTCATAGTAGTCTGGAACGTATACTCCTTTAAACCCGGAGAATCTTTGCTTAAAGTAAAGGGAATGCTTCAATTCATCTGTGAAATCAAGCTCTTTCCCCATTACGTAGACAAGTTCACGATACAAAGCGCCAAGGTCTGCTTTCTTTCCAATCGATGTTAAGCGACCCAGAAGCCAAAAGACGATCCGAAGGGCTTTGAAATCTGTGTGAAAAATTTTCTCCACTCGGTATCGCTGAATTTTAACGGCTACTTCCTTGCCATTATGGAGCTTTCCTTTATATACCTCTCCAATGGATGCAGATGCGACAGGCTCATCTCCAATTTCCTTAAGGTGCTTGGAAACGTCGCCTCCCCATTCTTCCTCTAAAATCGCTTTTGATTTCTCAAATGGAACAGGTTCGACCCTGTCCACTAATCCTTCTAACTCCTTTAGAAACACAGGGGGCAGGAGGTCAGCGCGGGTGCTTAAGAACTGCCCAAATTTAATGAGCAAACCCTCAAGCATTAGTGCTTTCTGGCGATATTCTTTCGCTTGCTTCACCAGAAGGCGTTGCCATTTATCCCTCGTTCGTTCATCCCAAATGCGATGGACGCGTTGAAACCAGAATAATTGCCAGAAGAATTTCAAAGCCATTCCTACGATGATTGTAATTCGATAAAGTGCATGATACCTCAAGTGCATCCATTCCCCCTCTCGTCTCTCTATGGTATTTGTACCCTTTTTTTACACACACAATCCTCTCGTTTTGGGAGAATGTATGTAATTTGGTATGGTTGAGTAAGACCATGGGAATGATGTTCCCCATACCAAAAGGACACAAAACGTAAAGAAAAGGTTGAGATCATAATGGATATTCAAGTATTAAAAGAAGACCACCTTGCTTTTGTTAGCCACTGGTTAGCCCAGTTAAATGATAAGGACGACCATTATATCGCCTGGCTGGAATCGGAGCCAGAAGCGATCAAGGCTCAATTATATCCTTTGATCCATTCCGAGAATCCTCACGCCTTTGTAGCCTTTGAACAAAGTGAAATGGTAGGGTTTATTGGGCTCGAGCCGTTTGAAGAGGAAACGGTAGGACGCTTGCTTGGACCATTTGCCTATGGTGAACATGCACCTCACACGATTGAAGAACTCTGGAATACAGCCCTCTCTTACTGGAAGGGGATCTATTCTCAGGTTAAGGTCGCCTTTTTCGAACAAAACCGCCCTCTTGTCCAATTTTGTGAGGGGGAAGGATTCCAATTATACAATCGGGAGAAGAATTTAATCTTGCCCAGACAGAATTATAAACAAGCCCCTCTCAGTCCATCCGTGGTTCCTTACGAGGGATCATTTGAGAAACTCGAGGAACTGCACCCTAGTGCAGCCTTCTTTAACGCAGCAGAGATGACCCACCTGATTCAGGATCCCCACTTTTCATTATGGTGCTATAAAGAAAAGGACCAGATGAAAGGGTATCTCTTCTTTGAACAAATCGAAGGGATGGATGAAGGTGAAATTTGCTTCTTACAAGTGGAAGACACAGAGCAAGGGCAAGGGATCGGATCGGCTTTAATTCAATACGCTTGTCATCATGCCTTCCAAGAGGCTGAGCTATCCATTGTGACCGTCCCTGTCCGCGCTAGCAATCCTCATGCAGAGCGATTGTATAAAGACTTTGGTTTCACAGAACACACGACAATCGTTGCCTATTCTAAAGAGGTAACGTAAACCAACTAGGAAGGAGCCGCTTGGAAGCTAATCCTTAAGCACTCTAAGCGGCTTCTTCCAGAATCTTTCGAGCCTTTATTCCCTGAATAAAAAGATTAAATTTTCCAATTTTACAAAAAATATTCGAAAACGCCTTGATTTTGTTGCGAAATCGCTTACAATTATATTAAAATCGTTAAAAAACTAGATTTGTAGGTGACATAATGAGTACGTCTATTAAACAGGCAACAATTGAACAGTTTATGAAAGTTCGCTTACAGAATCGCAACCATGATTACTTACATCCATCTTATTTGATGGAACGCCAACTACTTGTCGCTGTCTCACAAGGGGACCAGGAAAAAGCCCATCAACTCTTACATTCTATAAATGAAGAACGAGCGATCATTTCACCAAACCCGACATTGCGTTCCGTTAAGAATGTTCTCGTAAGTTCTTGTACCCTCTTTACCCGTACAATTATTCATAGCGGGGTACAGCCGGAAGACGCTTTCGAATTAAGTGATCACTACGTCGAGCTCATTGAAAGAACCGATGACGTGGAGCAACTTTTTCAGCTTGAACGAGAGATGCTCAAGCAGTTTATTGAGCGTCTAAACAAAGAAGAAACGCTCCCCTACAGTAAAGTCGTTAATCAGGCGATCGCCTTTATTCACGATCGCATTTTAGAAGATCTTACGCTCGACTCGATTGCACAGAATAGTTTGGTCAGTCCAAGTTATTTATCACACCTATTTAAGAAAGAAGTAGGCGTCTCGGTCGTCCAGTATATTAATCAGAAGCGGATTGAGGAATCCAAATACTTTCTTCTTCACACCACTACTCCTATATCCGATATTGCCACCCTCTTTCAATTTTGCAACCAAAGCTACTACACCTCACTATTCAAAAAGTACACAAGCGTTACTCCGAAAGAATTCAGAGAGTCTCATTCTAAAGTGGGACAGGAAACTGCGCTGTCTTAATTGATGTATAGACAGTTTACGAAAGGACCCTTGGCCCACACGTGCCTTAAGGGTCTTTTTTTGTGTGGTTCTTTATTGTTGATCTAAGTATCGAGCTCTTGAAAAACCTATTGTTATCGAAGATTATGGTTAGAAAAATTCGATTCCAGGATATACGATAATAGATAACAACCTTTCTAGGAGTGAATAGGATGAATAAAGCCATTCAAAACGCATTAGAATCAATGGGGGATTCTTCCTCCATCCAAAAATCTAAGTCGATTTCGGGCGGAGATATTAACGACGCTCTTTATATTCAAACGAAGGAAGAAGAATATTTCGTAAAGGTCAACCAACAGGTTCCGGAACACTTCTTCCGTGTTGAAGCGAAGGGGCTTTCTTTAATACGGGATACAAAAGCCATCCGTGTACCAGAAGTCTACTATTATGATGAACCCCGCGAGAACGAACAGGCCGTTCTGATTATGGAGTGGATCAAAGGACAAAAGGAAAAAGACACAGAAGAACAGCTAGGGCGGGGAGTTGCTAAGATGCATCAGGCCTATGGTGAGCAATTCGGATTCGAAGAGGATACCTTTATCGGTTCACTTCCCCAACCCAATCAATTTGTAAGTGATTGGACCACCTACTATCATGACTACCGCCTCGTTCCGCAATTCAATATGGCAGCTGAACGAGGAGAATTGCCTCTTGAGCGGAAGACTCGCTTAAAGAAAGTGATGGAGCGTTTGCCACAGTGGCTGAACCATGATGTAAAGCCCTCCTTGCTCCACGGAGATTTATGGGGCGGGAATTGGATGAGCGGACCAAATGGAGAACCTGTTTTAATCGATCCATCTGTTTTCTACGGGGACCATGCATTTGAACTGGCCTTCACAGAAGTGTTTGGAGGCTATTCAGAAGCCTTTTACCGTGCTTACGAGGAAGAACTCTCTTTACCGGAGAATTACGAAGACATCAAGCCACTCTACCAATTATACTATTTACTCGCTCATCTTAACCTATTCGGAGAAGCCTACGCCGGAAGCGTCGACCGCATCCTCAAACGTTACGTAGGCTAATCACTTTATTGCTTTAAAGGGAGGACGGGTGTCTGACACGCTTCATCCCTTCACAGCAGTGAATGGTGTCTGGCACGCGCTGTTGCTTTAGAGCACTAAAAAGACGCAGGCTGATTAGGCCTGCGTCTTCTTTATTTAGATGGGATGTAGTGAGCTTCTTTCTGTAAAGATGATAGAAAAGCTTGTAGGTCGACCGAGAGTTTTCTGGCTTCTTCATAGGAGACTCTATGAAAACGGATTGTTCCACCAGGGGGGAGCTGAGCTACTTTCCATAAATCAGCTCGGACAATGTTTCCGATCGTCACATATCCTCCTGTCGTTTGACTGTCAGCCATTAAGACAACAGGTAAGCCACTTGAAGGCACCTGAATCGTGCCAAAGGTAACCGCTTCAGAGATAATGTCGCCTGTGTTATGGAACTTCAAGGCTTCTCCGTCTAACTGTATCCCCATGCGATCTCCCGTTGAAACGTTATATGGATTGTGAAAGAACGCTTCTACACTACTTTCCTCCAAGTAAGATTCATGATGACTTACGACGACCCTGACATCTACCTCTTTATCGTAGGAAGGGCGCTTATCATGACTTAACCCGATCCTTTTACGAACGACCGTATTTGAACGACTATACAACGTATCTCCCGAGTGGATAGTACGTCCCATTTGACCCCGTTCATAAACCGATTGACTGCCTAGAATCATTTCTGAGTCCAGGCCTCCTTGCACTGCTATGTAAGCTCTCACCCCTTCCACTGGGCCTTTAAACGTAAGGGGAGCTCCCTTTTTCCATAAGAACGTGGACCATAGAGGGGCTTTTCTTCCATTTAGCTTAGCATCTAAATTCGCCCCCGTTATAGCTACTACATGATCGCGGGAAGCTCGGAATGTCGCCCCTCCCATCGTCACTTCAATACACGCAGCATCGAGTGGATTTCCTACTAAACCATTTCCAATTTGAAGCGCTATTTTATCCATGGCACCAGAGATAGGTACACCGTATTGCTGATACCCAAACCTTCCCATGTCCTGGATGCTCGTTACGATTCCTGCTTTCTCTACTGTACATAATGGATAGGACACGTCTATGATCCACCCACTTTACAGACATCAATATCTTTCTTCTTTAATAAATCTTTTATATGCTTGGCATGCTTGTAGGCTGAATCTCCGTCTCCATGAAAACAAATCGTATCTGCTTCAAGGGATATTGTCCTCCCATCAAGAGAAGAGGTTGTTCCATCTTGAATAATAGAAAGAACCTGTTTCTCAATCTCCTCTAGGCTTGTCAGGACAGAGCCTTTCTCCGATCGCGGGGAAAGATACCCTTCTGAGGTGTAAGCACGGTCTGCAAATGCTTCTCTGGCAACAGTTAACCCCATCTTCTCCCCTGCATGAACAAGCTCACTATTGCTTAATCCAAACAAAATTAATTTTGATTCAAAATCATACACCGCTCTAGCAATGCTTTCTGCCATGTCCTTATCCTTTGATGCCATATTATAAAGCGCACCATGGGGCTTTACATGCTGCAGCTGAACTCCTTTAACCCGGCATACCCCAGCAATAGCACCAAGCTGGTAAGTCATTAAGTTATAAACCTCGGACGGACTCACTTTAAACTCTCGACGTCCGAAACCAAATAAATCTTGAAAACCAGGATGAGCTCCAACAGCTACCCCTTCTAATCGGGCTTGTTCAATCGTCTCTGCTAGTACATTGTAATCCCCTGCATGGAATCCACAAGCTACATTGGCTGAGGTAATGACTTTCATTAGCTGTTGATCTTCTCCAACTTGGAAGGCGCCGTAACTTTCTCCAAGATCTGCATTTATATCAATGTGCGTCATGTCTACGCCTCCTTGTTTATGATTTCAATGGTATAGGACCCGTTATGAATCCGTTTTAGTATATCTTCGTACTCTTCTTTTGGAACCGGTCGGAAACGGATGTAATCTCCCATTGCGATTAAGAAAGGTTCTTCCCGTGTAAAATCAACGATGGGAACGGGCGTTTGCCCAATAATATTCCAACCTCCTGGTGAAGCAACTGGGTACACCCCTGTCTGACTCCCCGCAATTCCGACTGATCCAGCCTCAACACGGGCGCGAGGCTTCTCTAAACGAGGCGTCGCTATCCGCTCGTCCATTCCGCCAAGGTAAGGGAACCCTGGTAAAAAGCCAATCATATAGGTCAGGTAGTCTCTTGAAGAGTGAAGATCAATGACGTCTTCTACTGAAAGGTTGTTCTCCTTTGCAACTTGTTGCAAATCTTCCCCTTCTTGCCCCCCGTAATAGGTTGGTAGAGTTACTACCTTAGAAGAACTGCTGTGATCTTCTTCATTAGCCGCTTCCCATATGTATTCTAGCTTCTGTCTCATTTGTTGGAACGAAACAAGCTTTTCATTAAAGTAAACGGTTAAGACGGTATAACTAGGCACAATATCGGTGATCGGATCAAACGCATGGCGCTTGATCGATTGATAGAGCTTTAATATGCGCTCATGAATTTCTTGTGAAATATGATTTGGAAATACAACCTTTATTCCGTTTTCTCCAAATGGTACGTACTGAATATCTCTCATCTTCATCACCTGCTATTCTAAACTATCAATGCATGTTTTAATACCTTCAAGCAAATCACGATGGGACCAACTTGGAATTCTTTTATGTTGAATAGCTAATTCGTGGGAAGCAGGAATGTGAATGAACCCTGCCTTCGTATTCAACTGATGAGACTGTATATAAAACAAAGCTCTGTACATCACATTGTTACACAAATACGTACCCGCTGTATTTGAAATATCTGCCGGTAGTTCTTGTTCGGCTAATCGATTGACCATGTTACGAATCGGTAGGGTTGAAAAAATCGCATCTGGTCCCCCCTCTTCAATCCATTCATCGCGAGGAACCCTCCCAGAATTGTCAGCATCTCCATCGTTACAATTGATCGCGACTCTTTCTGGGGTAATCTTATACCGACCACCTGCTAGCCCAAGGGAAATAACAGTATCTGGTTTTGTTTCTTCAATATGCTGAACAAGTTGTTCACCAGACCGGCCAAACTCTACCGTTAATATCTTTCCTACTATTGTATAACCATTGATTATTTGTCCGTCTAACTCTTCGACAATCTTCATTGTTGGGTTAACCGGAAAGTCCAAAAAAGGCTCGAAGCCTGTTAAAAGAAGTTTCTTCATTGTTGCCGTACCTCCTCATGTATGGAATAAACCACTCACTACCCTATTCCATATCCCCATAAAAAAATCCTGCCACCTATCCCATGCCTTTATCTCTCTACCATAACAACGCGTGCCAGACACCCTTTATCTCACTAAAGGGTGTCTGGCACGATGTTAGGTTGATTGGTTGGATTTCTTTGTATCCATAAAGAATGTGGTTAAGGTCATGAGTGCTAGGAAGACAAGAACGACACTAAAGCCGCCTGTTTTACCGAACACTTCTGAGGCAACTCCGACGATATACCCTGCAATACCGCCGCCAATACCTGCAGCAATATAAATTAACCCAAGAGCTGATCCGCCTGTTTTGGAAATAGATGTACCAAATGCGGTACCCGTCGGGAATAAGGTTGAGAAGAAGAACCCTGCACCTGCGAATAAGTAAGGAAAACTATTGGCGTAAAGGAAGCTGATCCCAATCATGACAACCGCCCCGACAGAAAAGGCGATTAAAATGGTGCGCTCATTTAACCAATTGGTGAGGTAAGCCACCCCTAAACGTCCAATCATAAAGAAGACTGAGAACAAGGATAGGATCCCCGCAACCATATCTTCCTTTTCAGCATTTGATAGTCCTCCTAAATCAAGCCCCTTCAAATAAGACGGGAAGAAGTTCGTAAAGGAGACTTCCGCTGATACTTCAAGCATTAAGAAGACCATTAAGAAGACAAATTGTGCGTCTTTCAACATCGGTATGAAAGCTTTAATATCAACTTTCTCTGCACGACCATCCGGGAAGTTTGTAGAGGTTACATATATGATTACAGCCACTAAGCTTGCTGCGATACCAATATAAAAATATCTCCAGGATGCGAATTGGAATAAGTAATTTAAGAACTGCGGAAAGACGACCATCCCAAGTCCATAAACGCCCATAGCCAAGTTAAACATTCGGTTTTGTTTATCCGGATAAGCGGATGGAATAATTGCATTTGATGCGACACCAAGGGAACCAAGCCCAAAGCCAACAATCATGTAGAACCCTAAAAAGAACGTTATGTTAGGTGCAAACCCTGTTCCAAGGAAACCAATACCCATGACGATCGAGCCGATGATCGTCATAATGCGAAGGCCCTTCTTATCGGTATAATACCCAATGAGTAAACTTGCTAATGTAAAACCAAGCTGAAATATAAATACGACTAATCCAAACTGACTCATATCAAGACCAAGGTCTTTCTCAACCTGATCAAGTACAATCCCCTTTGTATTCGTTACACCACCAGATATAAACTGAGTGAACATCAAGATCACGAGGGCGTGTATACTCTTTCCTTTTGTTGACATTGTTCTGACCTCCAACTATTCCACTATAGTTTTAATGTGTGATTCTGCAGAATTGATTCCCAGCCAAACCCTCACTAAAACTTACAAAAACAATGACAACGTTTACCTAAACAAAAAATTACTCTTTAGCCAACTAAAGGGTGCCAGACACGCGGTTACTCTTTAACGCGTGACCGTACAAACGGGTGTCTCACACCCTTTACTCTTTTACAGCAAAAAAGAGCGCTGGAGGTGAATATTCCAGGGCTCTTTATGCTTTACGTATAGGCTCTTCCTTTACCGGAGTCGCTGATTTCTACGAGGTCTTCCGGATAGGGTTGGAAATATGTTTGGCTTAGGAGGTACTCATCATCGAAGCGAATAACCCAAGACTTTAATATGCCGAGGATGGTGCTGAGAGGAATTTTTTCCTCATAGTATTTGTCCAGCTCCTCGAGGAAATAACGCTTTTCTTGTCTTGTGAGTTCGTTCTTGAAGTACCCCATAATATGCTGGCATACGTTTACGTTTGATTTTCGACTTGGTGCTCTCCTTAGCATCCAGCCTAGTTTCTCTTCGTAGGAATCTAACACCTCTTCCATTGAGAGCTGATTATGATTCGCCACAATCCTTCCCATATCCTTCAATGTGGTCTGGTTGTAAGACATGAATAAGTATTTGTTCTCAGAATGGAAAGCGACTAATTTCTTCATAGACGGAGATTCTTTCATTTCCCGAAAGGCCGCAAAGGTAAAAAGCTTCGTGAAGAAATGCTCCCTAATCCGGAAATTCTTTAATCGCCCTTCTTCCTCGATCGCCAGGGCTTCATGTTCTGACAGGACTTCTTGTGCGAATAACCCTTTAGTCTTCCCAACGACAGGCGACTTCTCTATTTTGTCGTACACTTTTACGTCTTGAATTCCACAAGTAGGGGACCGATTCTTCAGTAAAAACCCATCCACATCGGGTAAAGAATTTAGAAATCCTTTCGCAAAATGAGTCATCGATTCTGTTAGATCATCTCCGCTAGAAGGTTGTACTAAGCGCTCTTCATCCCCCTTTCGAACGATGCGAATCACATCGCGGGGGACGCCAAGACCTATTTCCATTTCGGGGCATACTGGTATAAAGGTTACATAAGGCATCAACCGCTGAACGACTTTATCCGGTATTCGTTCGCCGTTATACCGTACATCATCAAATTCTAGACATTTACTTACGACCAATTTAGGCGTTGCAAACGTTCGCATATCGAATCCCTCATTTTTAGAAATAATGTATGTTCATTGTAGGCTCCATTCCCGTTAGTTTCGAATTTCAATAGTTTTTATTCTTTCCCTGAACCGATTGTTTCATCACTCATCCTTAAGAAAGATGATTCCTATCGACTACGTGTCATGCATAAAACTAGTTAGGTTTTCGCATATCTATTCACTTCCATAAATTTTTATTAGCATTTTTATATTACATGTATTAAAATGAATTCTGTTGTATTTTTATGTCGGAAATTCTGTACACCAGGAGGGTTAGTCCCATGAATTCAAATAATAAATTTCCATTTAAACCAAAGAATCATCTTCTGTTTATTCTTCCATCCCTCATTGGGATTGTATTATTTATGACACCAATGAAATTCGAAGATAGCATTACGATTCCTATTGCATTCTTCGCATCGAAATTACAAGAGGCCTTACAAGCTCAACTGCCCGCGATTATGACTATTATTATTACATTGACTGCTGGCCTTACTCTTTTGGCTAAGCTGACAAACGGGCAAGTGGTGAAGAAATCACCGTTCTTCACAGGTCTTCTGTTCGTTCCATGGTCCTGGACGCTGATTCGGGTCGTCGGCGCTGTATTTGCCATTATGACGTTTTATAAATTAGGACCTGAAGAAGTTTACTCCAGTGCAACAGGCGGACTCTTATTAGGTGGAGAAGATAGTTTGCTTCACATCCTATTTACGGTCTTCCTCTTTGCGGGAATGTTTTTACCACTGCTGTTAAACTTCGGACTGCTTGAATTCTTCGGAATTATGCTAACGAAAGTCATGCGTCCCCTCTTTACGTTACCTGGTCGTTCTTCGATTGATTCCCTGGCCTCATGGCTTGGGGACGGGACAATCGGCGTCTTGTTAACAAGTAAACAGTATGAGGAAGGACACTATACGAAACGTGAAGCTGCGGTAGTCGGAACCACTTTCTCAGTCGTATCGATTACATTTACGCTTGTGGTTATTGACCAAGTAAAACTTGCTGACATGTTCGTACCGTTCTATGCCACCGTCCTTTTGGCTGGTGTCGTAGCTGCGATTATCATGCCACGCATTCCGCCCCTTTCAAGAAAAGAAGACTCTTATGTAAGTGGTGAGGAGAAAAAGCCTGAGCCTGGAACGCCAAAAGGCTATAACGCTTTTTCTTGGGGATATTACAAAGCTGTCGAACGAACGAAACAAGCCCCAAGCTTACCTCAGTTTCTGAAACAAGGAACTCAAAACATTTTAGACATGTGGATGGGGGTTGCCCCGATTATTATGGCGATCGGTACAGTCACACTGATTATCGCTGAACACACTCCGTTCTTCTCGTGGATCGGGATGCCATTTATTCCACTGCTCGAGCTATTCCAAATTCCAGAAGCAGCAGCGGCTTCAGAAACGATCCTGGTTGGATTCGCCGATATGTTCCTCCCAGCTTTAATGGGAAGCACGATCGAAAGTGAGATGACTCGCTTTATCATTGCGGCTCTATCGGTTACACAACTTATTTATATGTCTGAAGTTGGTGGTGTGGTATTAGGGTCTAAGATTCCGATTAACTTTAAAGAGTTATTTATTCTCTTTATTGAACGTACCCTGATTACACTTCCTGTAATTACAATCGTCGCGCACTTCTTATTCTAATACCAGCCCCGCAAGTGTTGATACTTGCGGGGCTTTTTTATTGTTCCCCTCTTAAGGTGAACCATTTAAGTGTAGATGCAACACTCTACTTCCTAATATGGCATGTTTCCGTTTTTTCATTTATGGCAAAGGTGGTTCGGGAAATTGCGAGACTCCTGCGGCAGTAGGAGCCTAGGGGAGACCCCACAGAGAGCGCAAGCGAACGAGGAGGCTTCCCAGCTCGCCGCGGAAAGCGAGTGATTTCCCGAACCACCTTCCGCTCAGACTAATGCTAACGGAAACATTCTCACTTTCCGGTGCTCCATATTAGAGCCTTATATGGAAGGCGTTTAAAATCAACAATCAACTTTAACAAAACTATTCATTAAAGTAAGACCCCATGAAAAAAGACAGAGGAAAACTCCCCTGCCTTTATCTATAAAACGTATCCCCTGAGAGGCTTTTCCTGTCATTGGGTTACGGTTTACACATTATTGTCCGAGCTTTTGAACGACTTTTCGAGCCGCTGCTAAACTGGATTGTGGATTCTGGCCTGTAACAAGATTTCCATCCGCTTCTACATGTTCGGTATAGTTCGGTTCAGCCATAAAGTTTGCTCCGATCTCTGTTAGACGCGTTTCTAGCAAGAAAGGCACCTTTTCATCAAGTCCTTGGTCTTTCTCTTCCGCATTCGTGAAAGCAGTTATTCGTTTTCCATCAATGAACGGCTTTCCATTCTGGTTCGTTACCCCAACGAAGGCTGCGGTGCCGTGACAGACGGAACCGATAACTTTATCTTGTTCAAAGAAAGGCTGCAGGGCTTTCTTGATCGCTTCGTTATCTGGGAAGTCAACCATGGTTCCGTGCCCGCCTGGTAAGAAGACGCCGTCATATTCCTCAGTGTTCAAATCACTTAGAACAGCTGTATCCTTAAGAGGCTCCATAACCCCTTCCCATTCGTCTGGCTCTTCCCCAGAAATACTATGTGGATCAATTGGGATTTCGCCACCAGCAACGCTTGCTACGGTCACGTCATATCCTGCTTGTGTAAATTCCATAAAGGGTTCAGCAAACTCTGATAGCCATAAGCCTGTCTGATGATCTTCATCTAACCGACCTGCATTGGTTACGATCATTAACATTTTCTTTGCCATTTTTACACACTCCTTTAATTCAACACGCTTAAACGAATCTCTACTTGTTTTCTTATCACTAAATGAGTGAACTTAAACCTCTAGGCACCTTTCTAATAGGTTTAAGACTCATAGAAATGGGAAGGTAAAACGTAATCACCCAGCCAAACTCACATTACCTATATCAAAAGAAAAGGAGAGTTGAACAGTTGACACACAAACGCCCGTATTCTGTTCATCGCAGACATTTAATCGTATTCTTTCAAACCCAAGAGTGGGTAAAAAACTGGCGCGGTGCCAGTAAACCGAATATCCAGACCCTTTCCCTTTTCACTGGATATTCTGAAGAAAGCATCATTGAATCTATGGAGTTCGGGCATCCGTCTCTGATTGAGAAGAAACCAGAATTCCGTAATTTCGTTAGAAGCACAGCAAGAGTTTGATGAGAGTTTATGGCTTGGGTAACTGTCTGATTCTTTGACCTTCATGCAACAGGCAGGCATAGAAAAGAGGCGCTTGGATTCAAGCGCCTCTTTTCTAATGGGTAGAACCTGAGCCCACTTCTTTAACAGGATACTTCTTAACCTTCCATCCAAAGGATTTCCACTGAAGAATCGGTGTCATGAGCGTCACGGCAGGTTTCGAGACAAATAGTCCCATTATAATAAACGAAAATGTCACAAGATAAATGACATCATACGGAGAGTAAACATGAATTAAGTCGTGTTCACGGATTAACTGGATCACGAAACCATGCAATAAATATACATAAAGCGTATATGCTCCATACTTTGTCCATGAATAGGTCTTAGTTGGGATCCATGCTAAGACACTAAACGCCATGGAGATACTCACCGCATAACACGCTAATCGGATAAAGCCTCCCCATTCAGGCATTCTGAGCACTGTGTAAGACTTTGACCCAAAGAACCAACTTGTATCAAATGAAGGAGCGAAGAGAATGGCGAGTGCGACAGAAAGCATAACGCCGAGTGCCAACACTCTCGTTCTTGTCTCACGTAACCAGTTCATTTCATCTGTGCCAATCCAATGACCGATTAAGAAGAACGGGAAGAATACAAATGTTCTCGACAGACTGAACGAATGATCAATCCCACTCATATATCCTACTAAGACACCAATTTGAATGGATATAAAGATCGCCATGTGCTTTGGCAATCGTCTATACCAATAAAGCATAATGTGCCAACAGAACAGACTCACCAGGAACCAAAGAGCCCATTGCGGCTCAAATGGAGGCTTCCACCATCCAGACTTCCCTATGAGAGCATAATAGATTGTATAAATAGCTTGAAAACTTAAATAAGGAAGCAGGAGTTTCTTCGCCAACTTTAAGGCATATGTTTTATTCATTTTCGCTTGAGCGAAATATCCAGAAACGATTATAAATGCAGGCATGTGGAACGTATAGATCCACTTATAAAGTACGTTGTATAGCGGGTGCTGATCCGTAAAGGGCTGAATCACATGCCCGAATACGACAAGAAACATTAAAATCCATTTTGCATTATCGAAATAGGCTTCTCTCTTCATAACAAACCCCTCCTTTTAGAACGGTTACCACAACCGTTCGTATATAAGAGGGGGTTTAGGAAGGATGTTATTGAATTGTAATCCTTGTATCACGTAATCGTAATGTTTAGGATGTTTTCTTTGACGTTGACTTCTGTTCGTTCCCAGTTTTAGCAGATTTCTTCTTCGTCGATTTCTTTTTCGTTTTCTTATTATTCTTATCGAGCGACTTCTCGAGTGCCTCCATTAAGTCTGTTACATTATCCGGCGTAGGCTTTGGCTCAGCGGTAGAAATGTCTTCATTGTTCTTCTTCGCCTCGATTAGATCAAGGAGCGCTTGACGGTAATCATCCTTATATTGTTCAGGATCAAAGTCACTGGTTAGCTGCTCTACAAGTGTCTTCGCTGTTTCTAATTCTTTTTTCCCTAACTCCATCTCTTCAGGTACATTCGGTACTTCCTTCACGTCTCTGACCTCATCAGGATAATGAATGGTCTCCATCACTAATGTATTCTCATACACCCTTACAATCGCCAGCTGTTCTTTGGATCGTATGATAATTTTGGCTACCCCAATCTTCTCTGTATCCGTAAGAGTTTGCCTTAGTAAAGAGTAAGCCTTTGTCCCTCCTTCATCAGGAGAGAGATAATAACTTTTCTCAAAATAAATCGGATCTATATCTGATAACTTAACGAAGTCCATGATCTCAACCGCTTTAGAAGACTGCTCCTTCTTTAATTCCTCTAGTTCTTCGTCATCTAACACAACGAACTTATTCTTTGCATATTCATACGCCTTCACAATTTCTTCTTTCTCTACCTCACGTTCACACACCGGGCATGTACGTTCATATTCAATCGGTGATTTGCACTCATCATGAAGCTGACGCAGGCTAATATCTTTATTTTCTGTTGCTGAATGAAGTTTGACCGGAATATTCACGAGACCAAAACTAATCGTCCCTTTCCACATTGTATGCATAGGATTCACCCTCTTTTTCTTTTAGCGTTTGCAACAAGGCTTTGTTTTATGATGAAACGAGTAAATCAGGAAGGGTTAGGTACACTAGTGGAAAAGGAGGTTCTTATGCTAAAACCTATGCTTCCAACGCTCACTGAAGATACTCCCGAAGGACCGTCATGGGTGTATGAAGTGAAATATGATGGTTTCCGCGCATTACTCCATTGGACCAAGGAAAACGTTACTCTAACAAGTCGAAATGGAAATGACCTAACCGATCAGTTCCCAGAAATTATTAAAGCAATAGCCGATCAAACGCCATCCGTTAAAAACGAACTCCCCCTTTTGCTTGACGGTGAAATCTGTATCCTCACGACTTCTATTCAAAGTCAATTCTCACTCTTGCAAAAGCGGAACAGAATGCGAAGTAAAGATCCTATAAATCAA
The DNA here is from genome assembly GCF_030166655.1 of Pontibacillus chungwhensis. GTDB lineage: Bacteria > Bacillota > Bacilli > Bacillales > BH030062 > Pontibacillus. Next base: position 3,917,051 of record NZ_CP126446.1, read on the forward strand.
GCCGCAGCGGAACGCCCTGCCACCTTTGTCGCGTTCGACCTTCTTAAACAAAATAACGAAACCTACATGAGCCAGTCTTATCAAGAAAGGCGCAAAAGACTGGGAAAGTGGAAAGACTGTGTACACATTGTGGACAGCTACTCCAATTTAAAAGACATTCAAGAGCTTGTTTTCTTGCACAGAGGAGAAGGAATTGTAGCAAAGAACAAGAAAAGTACCTATAAACCTGGTGAACGGAGCAATGATTGGCTTAAGATTAAAAATTGGCGAGTGATTCAAACGGTGCTTACCGCTTATAAACCAGAGAACGGCTATTTCCATGCAGCTGTGTATAAAGGGGATAACCTTGTGGATGTGGGTTCTGTGAAACACGGTCTGTCCACAGAGGGTCAACAAACTCTTCAAACTTTCTTTACAAATAAAGGACAAAAATCCGGAGATCTCTATACGCTCCAAACGGGTGTCTGCGTAGGAGTTCGGTGCCTCCATGCTCAGAAAAATGATTTACGAGAGCCGATGTTTGATTCATTTTTACTAGAGTTATCCCCAGAAGACTGTACCTTGGATCAAATGGAGTGGGATTTATCCCTTTTTCCACAAATGGAGTATACGAATCTTGATAAAACCCTTTGGCCTGGGCCGCCTTTTCAAAAGCGAGATCTGTTGATGTATTTACGAAAAGTAGCTCCTTATCTTTTGCCTTTTGTGAAGGATAAGAAGTTAACGGTGATTCGCTTTCCTGAGGGGATCGATGAGGAATCCTTCTTCCAAAAGCACTTGCCAGACTATGCGCCAATGTTTGTTAACCGACTAGAGGGATCTGAGGAGACTTATATGATCTGTAACGACCTCCCCACGCTTCTCTGGCATGGGAATCAAGGAGCTATTGAGTATCACCTTCCATTTGAAAAAGTGGATGAAACAGCACCAGATGAGATTGTCTTTGACCTTGACCCACCTGAACGGGAGGCCTTCCCTCTCGCGATCAAAGCCGCTACCCTTTTAAAAACCATATTTGATCGGCTCGAACTACTGACTTTTGTTAAGACAAGCGGCGGAAAAGGCATGCAAGTTCATATTCCTATACAGCCTGGAAGCTTAACGTATGAAGAAACCCGTGCATTCACTGAGAAGGTCGCTCAATTGGTGATAGGGCAACATCCCGACCTGTTTACAACCGAACGCTTAAAAAAGAATCGGGGCAACCGCCTCTACATTGACTATGTTCAGCATGCTGAGGGTAAGACCATTATCTCCCCCTATTCCCCTCGAGGTCGGGAGGGCGCAACTGTAGCAACACCGCTTTACTGGGAGGAAGTCAAGGAGACATTAGATCCTTCCTCTTTCCATATCGGAAATACATTAGATCGCCTCGAAGAAATAGGATGTCCATTCGCTTCTTTCCATGAAACACGAGAAGCCCAGAACTTACAGCTCGTTAAGAAATTGATTGAAGAAGAATCGTGAAAGAAATTATACAAAAGAGGCTTAGAGATCTAAAACTCTAAGCCTTTAATTTTTCTGTATTCAGTTGCGTTAACCAATCGAGTGTCTGTTCATTGTAGACAGATTCACCGACCTTGGTATGAAGTTCTACATGTTCGCCGTCCTGGACCGTTCGTAGTTGCGTCAAAGGGTGAGACTGCTTTGAATAAACACTTTCAATGACCTCATAGAAAGCATCCCGATCTGAAGTCCCATGCCAGAAAAGGATGGGGATGTCACTACTGGTCTTGAACACATTTTGTATAGGGTGATCGTCTTTCCTAAATCCCATCTTTCTCTTCCATAAAAGATATAGAAAAGGAAGCGATATGTAGACAGGAAGCCCACTCCAAACATGTAATTGCCTCGCAAGTATGGAGGGAGTCACAACAATGGAAGAGTCTAAGATAATCGCATCCACTAAAGGTGTGACCTTATTGACTGCATAGTATAGCGACGTATTTCCTCCGTAAGAATACCCGATTAAACCAACAAATTCGTGCCCCATCTCTTTAGCATAGTCCACAACCGTGGCAAGGTCTTCGCTCTCTAGAGCACCACCTGTAACCTTATGAGCTCCTTCTCTTTCTCCAATTGGATATTCAAAGGTAATGACCGAATACCCTCGTGCTGCGAAGTACTTAAATTGCTCATAAGAAGACTCTCCTAATTGCTCCCTGGAGAGGCCGAAGCCATGGGAGTAGATAAGGACTGGATTCCCAACCGATGCTTGGGTTGAAGGAATATACCATCCCTTAATCGGATGACCAGTTGGGGTTGTTAACTCTATATCTCTATAATTTAACCCCACTTCCTTTTGTGGGTTACTCGTTGCGGTCGCCATTTTGTCATTGTTCAATGACGTGAAGATATGATTGTAGATCATAAAGAAACCTATTATGTAGATAAGAATTAAAGTGGTATCCATTCCTATATACCACAGCCAGCTTCCACCAAAGATAAGGCGAGAAAAAGGAATAGCTAGCACTAGAGCGAAGGCACTATACAGTATTTTTCCGATAATCATTCTCTCCCATCCTCTTTGAATACCATTATCTTTTCATAAAAATTGGATAATTTCTACTATTTTTTCAATTAACACAGATAAAAAAGCATGGATTATGAACATCCATGCTTACTCCGATCCGTATATCCTATCGTTCCCCAACCGCAACTTCACTCCGTTGGCGCGTCATGGAGAATACAGCAGCTCCTAGAGCAATGACAATAAACACTCCTCCAACTGTTGCGTTATACTCTACAGAGGCCCGTTCAATCACAATACTTCCAATGGACGAACCAAGAGCAATTCCGAGGTGAAGGCTTGAGTTATTTAAGCTCTGTTGAATATCTGATGACTCAGGGGCTGATTCAATCAGATAGCTTTGTTGAGCAGGAGTTACAGCCCAGCTGAGCATACTCCAGATCACCATCACGATTAAAAACAGCGGAAACGAGAACGTCGTGTAAGGTATGAGGAATATGGAGACGGCAAATACCGAAATAATCCCTAATACCGAAGGCTTTGTACCGAAACGATCGGCTAACATGCCACCAACGCCTCCTCCTAATACAGCGGCAACGCCAAAGATCAGATAAACAATACTGACCCACGTTCCGTTCAACCCCATTGTCGTTTTTAAGAATGGAGTTAGATACCCGTATAACGTCAAGTGACCGGCCAGAAATAGAAAGGAGGTCATTTGCGCAAACAGAATCTTGTGATCCTTAAGCGTCTTCAGTTGCTCTTTTATAGGGATTGATGGTTTAGGCGCAATGCGTTCCATAAAGAAATATACGCCTGCCATTGAAAGCAATGTTAATACGGTGATTAACACAAAGGGAGCACGCCACCCAAAAGCGTTTCCTAGCATTAACCCGAAGGGAACGCCCAATACGAGCGAGCCGCTGATTCCCATAAATACAATGCCAATCGCTCGTGCACGATACGCATCGCTGACAATGTTTGAAGCAAGTGTTACACAAAGTACGACAAGGAGCGCCCCACTAGCTGCTGAGACCATTCTGGCTGCCATCAAAACAGCATACGTCGGCGCAAATACGGCAATGATATTTCCTACCAAGAACACAACGAGTGTCCATAACGTCAGTTTCTTTCGCTCGATTTGAGACGTCATGGCTAAGAGAATAGGACCAGCAATCGCAAATACGACAGAAAAAATTGATATTAAGAGTCCTGCTTTCCCTACTGTAACGCCAAGATCTAGCGCTACTAAGTCTAAAATTCCACCTATAATCAGTTCGACCATGCCTACTACAAAGGCAACGATCGTTAATAGATATACACGCTTATCCATCCATACCGCCCTCTCATTTTCGTTACCACTATAATGGTAACTCCAAAAACTTGAAAGTACAAGCCCAAATTCTATGACCCCCCAGGGTGCCCCACCTTCCACCTGTCCTTCTCACATAAGAAATTCAGATATGCTAAGATAGAGCTAACGAATCGAACGAAAAGGGAGCTATGAATGATGCTTCAACCATTTGGATTTACACAATATGAAAGCAAGATATATGAAGCCCTCATTTCTATCAATGAACCCCTTGATGCAACGGGAATTGTTAAACGATCTGGCGTCCCCCGCTCAAAGGTGTATGAAGTGCTTCATCGTATGAGTGAAAAAGGTATGATTTTAGAATCTACGGTTGATAAGAAACGACAATATACGGCTTTACCAATTGAATCAACCATTGAGAAACTAAAGGCCGACTTCGAGGCAAACGTTGAACATTTACGGAATATCCCTACCGTTGAAACGCCGTCTGATGATCGAGTATGGACATTAAAAGATGATCAATCCATCCAGGCCGTTCAAAGGGAAATGATTAAAGAGGCAACAGATTCCATTATTATTTCGGGGTGGGCTGATGACTTACGCGTACACCTGCCGTTACTCGAGGAGTTTGAACGAAATGGAGGAGAGGTAGAAGTTCACACCATCGGTGAACTGAATACATCCATTACCAATGTGTCGGTATTAGTGCCAAACTCTATGCACGAAGCATTAGAACGAAGTCGCATTCTTATCATCGACCATCAAGTGATGATTTTTGCTGGCATTGAACAAAACGTTTGGCAAGCTATTCAAACAGAATCACAGCCTTTGGTTAAATTCTTTAAAGAATTTTTCTACCATGATGTGGCCTTAACTGAAATTACTAAGAAATACAGTGATACCATCTTAGAGGATTCGAATATTCGGGAATTGCTTTTGAAATTACGGTATTAAAAAAACCTCACCAACTTGACGTTGGTGAGGTTTTTTCTTTACTTAATTTGTTTGTGTAGCATGTAAACCACTTTCGCTGCTTGTCCGCGATTTGCATTTGCTAATGGGTCAAAGTCATTCCCATTATACCCTTCCATGATACCAAGCTCTCTGGCAGCATCGATATAGTGGTTAAAGTAATCATTGATTTCATTTTCATCATCGTACATGTAATCTTCAGTCACTTCATATTCCATACCCATTTTTGCCTCATAGGCTTCAACTAGCATAACAGCCATTTCCTGGCGTGTAATGGAGCGATGAGGAGCAAATTTAGTTTCAGATATTCCATCTGTAATACCAACCTGGTAGGCAGCAGCTACTTCATCTGCAAATGTGTCCCCCACATCATCAAATGGAACTTCCATATCTGTTTCAAACCCAAGTGATCTTACAAGAATGGCTGTAAACTCACCACGTGTGATCTCTCTTGCAGGTTCAAAATGGTTTTCGTCTACTCCTTTTACGACACCTTGATCAGCAAGGGCCTGAATTGGTTCATAAGCCCAATGGTCTTTCGGTACATCTTCAAACATAGCTTCTTCGACTGGTTCTTTATCTTCCGTTTCAAATTGTTCAGGATACTGATTCACGATCGCACCACTGAATAGTTTAGCCGGCGTAAACATATGACCATATCCACTACGCGCAATTCTCCATGCCGCATCATAATCTTCGTCGACGTATTTATCGAACGTCTTCGTCAACTGGTCAACGTGCACTGCCAATCCTTGTGCCAATTTAGCAGATGGAACGCGACCGTCTGTTGCCTGATCCATAAATAGAGAGAAGTCTTTACGATAGTCATCTAACTCATCAAGGGCTTTTTGTTTCGCTTCTTCATCATCACTGGCTGTTGCCTTTACGTAATCAACAAAGTAGCCGATATGTGAGCTCCACAGATCTTTAAATTGTTCGCCTGCCTCATCCCCGTAAACAGATCCAATGGCAGAAGCCAATTCTTCTGTATTCATAGATAGGGTTTTAACATTGGCATCAAACTCTGGTGCTCCTTCAATGCCGTTTTGCATCGCCTGCTGAGCTAGGGCAAAGTGCTCAGACAGAAGGAAATCAAGGCGGGAACGAAGCTCAGCCGCAGGTGTCATCGCTTTCGTTTCGTTATATTCTTCAGGGAACTGGCTTACGATCGCACTAGACAGACCTTTACTGGTCATATACATGTGTTCCATCGCATTACTCTGAATCATATACGCTTTCTCATAGTCTCCATCAACGAATGCTTCAAATCCATCGATAAGTTGATCCTTATGAGTTTCAAGCCCTTCAGCAAGACCTTCCGCTTTTAGTTTTCCATCTGTTGCAGTAGAGATGAATTGAGAGAATTCTTCTTTATAGTCAGAAAGGTTATCTAATGCCTCCTGCTTGGCTTCTTCGTTGCCTTCACCTGTTGCTGTTACATAATCAACGAAGTAACCAACGTGGTCGCTCCACAGGTCTTTAAATTGTTCGCCAGCGTCTTCTCCATATACGTTTGTCATGGCCATGGCTAAATCATCTGTGTTTTTGCTAAGCGCTTCAGCAGCCTGGGAGAAGTCTTCGTCCCCGTTTGCTCCTTTACGCATCGCTGTCATCGCTAAATACACATGCTCAGAGAATAAACGATCAAGGGTTGCGCGAAGTTCAACCGCAGGAGTTGAAACGGTTGGGCCATCCATTTCTGTTGTAAATAGATCTGGATATTGCTTCACAATCGCACTGCTAAATAGCTTCGCTGGAGTAAACATGTGGCCATATCCTTCACGGGCGATTTCCCAAGCTTTGTCATAATCTTCATTTACATACGCATCGAATGTTCCCGTTAGTTGTTTAACGTGTGTTTGAAGACCTTTGGCAAGTCCATCTGCCGGCACGCCACCATCTGTTGCTGTACTCATAAAGGAAGAAAAGTCTTCACGATATTCATCCAGCTCATCTAACGCGTCCTGACGTGCTTCTTCATCTTGTTCCCCTGTTGCCACCACGTAATTAACGAAATATTGAATATGAGAACTCCAAAGCTTCTTGAACTTCTCTTCTCCTTTATCTCCATAGACGGAGCCAATGGTCGCAGCTAGCTCATCTGTGTTCGCATTTAGCGTATTAAGATTTGCCTCAAATTCCGGTGCTCCCTGGATGCCATTTTGCATCGCTTGTTGAGCAAGCGCAAAGTGCTCAGACAACAAGAAATCTAAATCAGAACGAAGCTGGGCAGCTTTCGTAACTGATTTCGTCGAATTGAACTTGTCAGGATATTGATTCACAATCGCACTTGAGAGCCCCTTACTCGTCATATACATATGCTCCATGGCTTCACTTTGAGTCTCGTAAGCTGCTTCATAGTCTCCTTCTACAAATTCGTTAAAGCCTCTGATTAGCTGATCTTTATGCGTTTCTAACCCTTCAGCTAATGCCTCAGCTTTAAGCTGTCCATTGGTAGCGTTTGAAATAAACGTAGAGAATTCTTCTTTATAATCAGAAAGGTTAGCAAGCGCTTCTTCTTTCGCATCTTCATCCTCAGCAGCCGTAGCCTTTACATAATCTACGAAGTACCCAACGTGATCACTCCATAATTGATTGAACTTCTCACCGGCGTTCACTCCATAAACACTGGCCATCGCCATTGTTAAATCTTCTGTATTTCCATTTAAAGCTTCTGCAGCTTCTTCAAAGTCAGGGTCTCCGTTTGCCCCTTTCCTCATCGCTGTCATCGCTAAGTACACATGCTCAGAGAACAGTTTATCAAGCGTTGCTCTAAGCTCAACCGCTTCCGTTTGTACTGTTGGCTTCATCACTTTCTCTCCGTGATTGTCTGCAAATGTAATGCTACTTGGAATAAGCAAAGAAGCACTTAACGCCCCTGCTGTTACAACTCGTTTAATATTCAATAAATAACCTCCCTAATGTTTTGCCACCGCCGAACGCTGTTGAAATATGTATAAAATCTGTGCTGAAATAAGCATTAAATAATGACCATGACTTAGGTCTTATTCCTCTCTGAAGAATATTTAAACGCTTTCAAACCGATTGAACTCAAAAATCTTGCATTTGAGATATACTTTTATAGATTCTTGACGGAATCAGGCAAAAAAAAAGAATGGGTTGAATTAATCAACCCATCCACGTGCGTACATCGCATCACCTAACCGCTTCACTGCTAAGTAGAAGGCAGCGTGGCGCATACTTTTATCAATATCTTCTTTCATATCATAAACTTCCTGGAACGCAATAGACATGTCTTTATCTAAGCGCTCGTTAACGACTTCTTTCGCCCAGTGGTCGTGCATATCGTTTTGCATCCATTCAAATGCAGAAACCATCACGCCACCTGAGTTACAAAGAATATCCGGGATGACGAACACCCCGTTTTCTGCCAGGATATCGTCGCCTTCTTCCGTTGTTGGACCGTTTGCTGCTTCAGCTACAATCTTGGCTTTAATCTTCGGTGCTGTGTCTTTCGTTAACTGGTTTTCAAGCGCCGCGGGTATGAAGATGTCACACTCGACATCAAAGATCTCTGTTGGATCTTTCTCGTCTGTATACCCTTTTAACGTTTCATTTTCTTCCATATACTCTAGCATATCCGGAATGTCTAAACCGCTCTCATCATAGACGAGCGTATCCACATCGGCGATAGCCGTCACCTTCATCCCTTTTTCGTAAAGAGATTTGGCTGTAACCGAACCTACATTGCCGAAGCCTTGAATAGCTACTGTGGACTCTTCCGCATCCATATCTAACTTCTTCAGCGCTTCTAATATGTTAATGACCACGCCACGGCCTGTTGCCTCTACGCGACCTTCAGAACCACCAACAACTGGAGGTTTCCCTGTGATGAAACCAGGAATATTGCGGCCTCTTAATTTGAAGAACTCATCCATCATCCAGCCCATGACACGACCATTCGTGTTCACATCTGGTGCCGGGATATCTTTTTGAGGTCCAATAACCGGTTCGATCTGCTGAACGTATTGGCGGCTTAGCCGCTGTAGTTCACGTTTTGATAATGTACTTGGGTCAATTTGAACGCCACCTTTGGCCCCTCCAAAAGGAAGTTTTAAAATGGATGTTTTCATCGTCATCCACATGGAGAGAGCCACAACTTCTTCTTCACTTACATTTTCGTGAAAGCGAATGCCACCCTTACCAGGACCTAAGAGGTCACTATGAACGGAGCGAAAACCTGTATAGGTCTCGATCGTTCCGTCGTCTCTTTCAAGAGGAATCGAAATTTTAATGCAGTGCTTGGGTTCCTTTAAGATTTGATAGACAGAAGGGGATAGATCCAGCTCTTCTACTACCTCGTTGATTTGCTTTTGTAACCAATCTAATGTGCTCACAGAGTCACTCCTTCGTCTTAGTCTATAAGACATCTTCCCAAAGCAAGCACTGCCGAAACCAAATTATGGTTTCCTTCTTAAGAAATTAAGGAAGCGCTTCACCATATTCCCCTTCACTTCAGGGCTCGTACCGGTTACCTCCTCTTGTAAAAAAATCTCCTCTACATCTACAGCGTGCTCATACGTGAGGACAGCTCCGAGGTCAGAATTGGCTTCTCGGTTATTAATTACCGTATATTCAAGTCCGTGTTTTAAAGCACTATCTCGGTAGGCCTTATAATAACGGGAACTAATCTTACCATTGAGGAGAAGATGGGCTTTCGGGTTATTCTTCATAACCTCCTCCATCTCTATAGCCCCTTTCCCCTTCATAACCTGTCCCTTCGTCAGCGCGAACACGACACGTTCTCGAATGGTACCTAAATAACGCTTCCTCTCTCCAGGCTTTGTTTCAGGCGTACCATAGATCCCATTTTGTAAATAATCTTCTACTTGTTTATCACTCATCTTGTTCATCCTTTATCTGGTGTATCTTTTTAGAGTCCCCAACACCCCAGGAACCATGTGAATACCTTCACTATAAGAAAAAGAAGACACAAATAAAAGCCCAAACACAAGGTTTGGACTTTTTCGTTATGCTTTATTCAAAATCAATGGCCCAATTTCCGTTTCGGAAAATCGGTTCAGACGTACCATCTTCATAGACCCCATCAATATCCATCTCAGCAGACCCCATCATAAAGTCTTCATGGACCATACTCTCATTAACCCCGTGCTTGGCTTTTTCTTCTTCACTCATATCAGAACCGCCTTTTACATTTGTAGGATAAGCGCCTCCTAAAGCTAAGTGACAAGATGCATTCTCATCATACAACGTGTTAAAGAAGATAAGCTCTGATTGAGAGATCGGAGAATGGTGAGGAACAAGCGCTACTTCACCTAGATGGCGAGCTCCTTCATCGGTATCAAGAAGAAGTTTTAACGTCTCTTCGCCTTGTTCTGCTTTGAAGTCTACAACTTTTCCATTCTCAAATTTCAATGTAAAGTTCTCAATTAGATTGCCTGCATAATTCAATGGTTTCGTGCTTGTTACGGTGCCATTGACTCCGTCTTTATGTGGCATTGTGAATACTTCTTCAGTCGGCATATTCGGATTAAACTTCACCCCGTCTTGAGATTTCGTATCTCCTCCATGCCAAATGTGGTTATCCACTAATTGAAGAGAGAGATCTGTTCCTGGCCCTTTATATACCAGCTTTTTGTACTGCTTTTCATTCAAGTAAGCACGGGCTTTTCGTAACGTTGCGTTATGCTCTTCCCACGCTGCAATTGGATCGTCCTGATCAATTCGTGTGATCTTAAAGATTTGATCCCATAGCTGATCCATCGCTTCTTCTTCTGTAGCACTCGGGTAAATCTTCTTCGCCCAATTTACTGTTGGAACAGAGACGATTGACCATGTAATCTTGTCATTCATCACATATTGCTGGTATTCCTTCATGGCTTGGCCGCCTGCTTTGTTGGCTGCTGCCACGCGATTTGGATCGATGTCTTTCAGTAGATCGGGATTCGGCGCATAGATTGAAAGAACAGAAGCTCCGTCCTTGGCATAACTCATGACCTCGTCTACTTTCCAACCGGGTACATTCTCTAACACTTCCATGGGAGCATTCTTCATTTTTAAGTACGTTAAATCTTCATCTGACCAACGAACGTGTACATCTTTCGCTCCTGCCTCGTAAGCTCGCTTGGCAACGATTCTTACAAAATCGGCATTCTCCACGCTCGAATTAATCACTAACGCTTGGCCTTCTTGTAAATTAACCCCTGTATGTATAGCAAGATCTGCATACTTTTGTAGCTGTTGTTCCGTTGGTTTCATGGTTCATTTCCCTCCATAATCCTTTTCTTTTTTCTATTTTCTTATTATTTCATATTTTCAAAACCTTGCCTAGTCAAAGAGATAGAGGCAAGGTTTTAGGAGTAGAAATTGCAAAAGTGAGTCTGCCTTCATGAATCTTTGCGCTGTTCAAATACTTCGATCGCACGCTTTCGCATCGTTTTATGATCAACGCTTGGTTCTGGATAATCTTCCCCTATTTTACAGTTGTACTGGTTTTGTTCTTCATCCGACATTTTGGATGGTTCATGAATATATTTCTTCGGAACATCTTTTAGTTCAGGAAGGTAGGATCTGATAAATGTTCCTTCTGGGTCAAACCGTTCAGATTGTCTGGTTGGATTGAATACGCGGAAATAAGGGACAGCATCTGTTCCAGTTGAGGCCGCCCATTGCCAGCCGCCAATATTTGAGGAAGCATCATAATCAATGAGGCATTCTTCGAAATATCGTTCCCCTTTTCTCCAGTCCATCAAATAGTCCTTTGTCAGGAATGAAGCCACGACCATCCTTAGACGATTGTGCATCCACCCGATGGTATTCAACTGACGCATAGCCGCGTCCACAATCGGATATCCGGTCTGCCCTTGCTTCCACTTCTCAAAGTACTCTTCATCCTGGTTCCAATCAATTCCCTGGTATTGATCGCTGACTTCTTCGTCCTTGCTGTTTGGATAAATATAATAAATCATATTATAAAAATCCCGCCAGGCAATTTCAGAGATATACGTCTCAAGCCCTTTCGACTCTCCGTTATCTTCTTTAATCTCCATGGCTTTGTGATAGACGGTCCGCGGGGAAAGGACGCCATTTTTCAAATAAGGAGAAATCATACTCGTAGCATTCTTCGATGGGAAGTCTCGATTTTCTTCATAGTGATGGACTTTATGATGGAGAAAATGAGCCAACCGCCCAACAGCTGATCGTTCCCCTATGTGATTCCATTCTTTCGTGCATTTGGAGAGGAGGTCTCGAAAGGCTTTCTCCCCTCTCTTGAATTGATCGGTATAATCTGCCCCAAGTTCAGAAAGCTTCTGCTTATCAACCCTGAATACGGCGGGCTTTTCTAATGAGGACCACATCCGATAATAGGGGGTGAAAACCTTGTAATAGCCCCCATCTTTTTTATGAACTTCTTCAGCCCCATGTATATGGGCATCAACAAAGCTCTCTACATCTATGCCTTGAGCTTCGAGCCACTTGTTTACTTTCTGATCCCGTTCTCTTCCAAAGCCTACTTCGTCTTTATTATAAAAAACAGAACGGATCGCAAAGTCTTGGTCTAGTAAGTGTTGAAAGGCTTCTTCTACTTCCCCTGTTATAAAGTGGATAGGGAAGTCATATTCTGCTGCGTGGTTGATTAGATCCTCAAGCGTTCGGAAGAAATAATCATGGCGAACCGTGAACGATTCATTAAGCGATGGGTGTATATGAAACAATCCGAGTACTTTAGCTCTGGATTGTTCAGCATCTTTTAAAGCATAATACAACGCCTTATGATCACTCAGGCGTAGATCTTGCCGAAACCAAACGATGTTCACCTTTTGCATAAGGCACCTCCTCCTTCATTCTATACCCCATCCTACCCAAACCTCACCACACTTATAAACTCTCAATGCGTCCAGAGGCACACCCCTTCGGTGCCTGACACCCTTTAGCGAAATAAAGGAGTAAAGGAGTAAAGGGTGTCTGACACCTTATGACTCGCTAAAGCAATAAAGGGTGTCTGACACGTGGCGGGGTTATTTGTGAGATTGTATGAGGTTATAGAAGACGGTGGTGGCTTTGGTGTGCATAGGTTTCTGGCGCAGGAGGATAGAGAAGCTTCGTTTTAAGGTGGCTTTTGGCAAATCAATGACCTCTAAGGTTTCCATAGCCATCTCTTTACGGATCGTCCACAGTGATAGGAATGTGAGACCTAGTCCTGCCTCCACCGATTCTTTTATAATTTGGGTGCTTCCAAACTCCATTCGCTCTGTTGGGTCAATTTCTACATTTTCAAACATGCGCTCGGTTGCCTCCCGAGTTCCTGATCCCTTCTCTCTTGTAATCCACATCGCTTGCTCTAAATCATGTACCGTAACTTCTTCTTTTTGTACTAGTGGGTGGTCGTGTGAAGCTACAATCTTCATTTCATCATCAGCAAACGGATGCACATCAATAGAAGGCTCTTCCACCTCTCCTTCAACAATCCCAATATCAAGCGCCATGTCTGCTACCTGTTTAGCGATATCCTGAGTATTTCCTATCGTAATCTTAGGGTGAATCGACGGATACTCTTTTCGCATTTGTGCAATAATGCGTGGTAACACATATTCCCCGTACGTATAGCTTGCTCCAATGGAAAGCTCTCCTTTGGGCTCATTATATAATTCATGAATTAAATGATGCATCGTCTCCTGATGCCCAATCATCTGCTTGGCGTGCTCATAGACGATCTCGCCTGCTTTAGTCAGAACCATTTTCTTATAGGTTCGATCTAACAACTTAACGCCCATCTTGGACTCTAATGATTTAATGTATTGGCTTACAGCTGGCTGGGTCATGTAAAGGTGTTCCGCTGCTTTCGAAAATCCCTGTTGCTCGACTACGGTAATAAATACTTTATACATATCATTCATTTTAAACACCTCGCATTATAAGCGATTACTTATAACCTATATTATTATGATTTATTTCACTTATAGACCTACCAAGCGTAACATAAATCAACGGAGGTGCACGTTATGTATACATTCTTATCTCGTTCTCCGTTCCTTGGAGGAATTGGGTTTACCTTTATATTAGCCGCTTTCGGAATTTTACTGGCTGGGCTACCAGGCTTTCAGTACATTGGCGCTTTAGCCACTTCCATTCTGTTAGCGATTTTGTTTCGCCAATTGTTCGGTTATCCTACAGCCCTTGCTTCTGGTTTGCAATTTTCCACGAAGAAATTACTTCGGGTTGCGATTATTTTATTCGGATTGAAACTCAACATAGACGTTGTTTTAAATGAAGGTCTTGGCTTATTAGCTAAAGGAGCTGGCACGATTATTGTAGCTATAACCTTAACGATGATCCTGTCTCGCTGGTTTAAAGCAAATACAATGATCTCCATGCTTCTGGCCGTTGGAACAGGAGTATGTGGAGCTGCTGCGATCGCTGCTGTGTCTCCAATCTTAAAATCTAAAGAAGAAGACACTGCCTTAAGTGTTGGCATTATCGCCCTTGTAGGAACCATCTTTGGTATTGCCTATACCATCATCGGTCCACTTCTTCCCCTATCAGCTGAACAGTACGGAATATGGTCTGGTTTGAGCCTGCATGAGATCGCTCACGTGGCACTAGCAGCTGAACCGGCTGGCGAAGATGCTCTGGCTATGGCTCTCCTTGCGAAGTTAGGAAGGGTGCTGTTATTAATCCCTCTTTCCTTTATCCTTGTATTTTGGATGCGTCGTAAACGTCACGATGAGACAGAGGCACAAGTGAACTTCCCATGGTTCTTAATTGGTTTTATCGTCATGAGCTTAGTAGGGACGTATCTTTTAGGGGACGTCATTCCGACATCTGAAGCTTTCTTAACAGGGGTTTCACATGTCACAACATTCTTACTGGCCATGGCGATGAGTGGCCTCGGACTTAACGTAAGTCTAGCCAGTATTAAATCAAAAGCAATGCGCCCTCTTGCTGCAATGCTTATCACCTCTGTCGTACTGTCCTTTATGGCTTACTTTGTTTTATAAAGTGAAACCGTGACACCCGCCCTGCCCCTTTTACGGGAAACGCATATGGTATGAGAGAATACCATATTCCAAATCAAAGAGGTGGAGCACATGTCTAACAGTTATGGTGGAGGATTTGCTTTAGTAGTTGTGTTATTTATTCTTCTAATTATTATCGGCGCTGGAGCGTTCAGCGGCGGATACGGATACTAATCCCAAAAGCATAAGCCCCCCGGTTAGCAACGTATAGACTGGACTGAGCCGGCGTGAGATAAAGGAAACACGATGAGCATACGCGAATCGATGTTGACTTATCGATCAGAGGTGAGGGAAGTCTACTAGTTGCTGGGGACTGGAGCTAGATGTAATCCCAAAAGCATAAGCCCACCGGTTCGCAACGTATAGACTGGACTGGGCCGGCGTGAAATTTTGGAAACACAATGAGCATAAGAAAGCGGGCACCCTTAAGGGATGCCCGCTTCTTTATGATCCGTCTCCACCGCTTGAAACCACTGCAGAACTGCTAGCGAGAACCGCCACCATTGCCGCTTGCTGAGCTTGGATAATGGCCTCCACCGCCGTATATAAACTGGTTTCTATGAACCCTGTATCTTCTGTCCGTTCACTAACAACCATATTTGTGGCAACCTTTACGTTCATTTCAGGATACCATTTGAACAACTTCTCTTTTCCGAGCTTTTCGGATAGTTGTTGCACCTTAGCTACATACTCGGTTCCATCTTCCATTAAGGCCAACATCCCCATCTCAGGATAATAAGCTTGTTTTCCTTTTAAACCATGCTCCACGAATGCTGATTTTACTTGTAAAATTCGATCAACCAGCACTTTCTCCGGCTCCTCTGAAGGAAGGGCAAGAATATGGCTAAGAAACTGTAGTTGATTCCCTTTTGTAAATCCTTTCTCATTTAAATGAGCGTAAAAGGCTTCTACATAATTAATAAGAGCCTCTTCCTCCTTATCCACTTCTCCTAACAGCACAGAAAGGGGATAATCGGTGTTCGTTGTCAGAAATGGATGTTCCACACGCATTCCTTTGTAAATCGAGCGGGCCCGCTCTACAAGGGGTGAATTTAATTCTTTATGTTTCAAGAAGTGAACCATAGCGGCAATATAGGTGAAGACCCCGCGCTGAAACTTCTCATCTACGAACCCTTCATATACTTCTAAGTATTTATGAAACATCTCTTCTGGTTCTTCAAAATAAATATCTAGCATAGCGGCCGTCGTAAACCTGGCTTGCGACTTTAACGTTGAAAACATGCCTACTTGGTCTTTTATATAATCGCTCAGACGTATGAAACGTTCCATATCAAACTCTTTTTCATTCACCATATACATAGAAGCAATCATCATATGGATTTGATTATTAGAGACTGACCACTTTAGCTTCTTTTTCAACCTATGAGTGATGTCTATATATCGATTCATCTTGTATGCTAACTGTTCTTCCAAGAAAACACGCTCCTTACCGTTCAGTTTCTAGTATAATCTACGGGCGTGTCCATTGTTTTGTTTCAAAAAATGTAAAAAAGAAGGCGTAGCGCCTTCTTTTTGTTCTGCCTTATCCTTCAAACGATTTGTTTAGCGTAGCCATTTCGATCGCAGCTGTAGCTGCCTCAAATCCTTTATTCCCAGCTTTTGTACCCGCACGTTCAATCGCTTGTTCAATCGTTTCCGTTGTAATGACTCCGAAAATAACAGGAACTCCTGTCTGCATCGCAGCTTGAGAAACTCCTTTGGCCGCTTCTCCGCAAACGTAATCAAAGTGTGGAGTAGATCCACGAATAACGGCTCCAAGTGTAATAACTGCGTCGTATTTCCCCGTATCCGCCATGCGTTTTGCGATCATCGGGATTTCAAAAGCGCCTGGTACATAAGCTACGTCTACGTCCTCTTCTGCTACCCCATGACGCTTAAGGGCGTCTTGAGCTCCTTCGTTTAATTTACTTGTGATGAAATCATTGAAACGTCCAACAACAATTCCTACTTTTAAACCTGTACCAACTAAGTTGCCTTCAAATGTTTGTCCCATGTTTACGTCCTCCTAATAGTGAAATAGATGTCCTAATTTGGATTGTTTTGTGCTTAAATACCGCTCATTCTCTTCGCGTCTTTCGATTTGAATCGGAACGCGGTCGACAACTTCTAGACCATACCCTTTTAGACCTGTAATTTTCTTAGGGTTGTTCGTGAGTAAGTTTAATTGAGTAATGCCAAGGTCTTTTAAGATTTGAGCTCCAATACCATAGTCTCTAAGATCTGCTGCGAAACCTAGCTTTTCATTCGCTTCGACTGTATCCAGTCCTTGTTCTTGCAATTTATAAGCGTGCATCTTGTTCAGAAGACCAATGCCACGACCTTCCTGACGCATATAAAGAAGGACCCCTTTACCAGCTTCATCAATTTGCTTTAAAGCAGCATGCAGCTGTGGTCCACAGTCACATCGATACGAACCGAATACGTCACCTGTTAGGCATTCTGAATGAACACGGACTAGAGTTGGCTCATCTGGTTGAATGTCCCCTTTCACAAGGGCCACATGTTCTTTGCCATCAATCTCATTTGAATAGCCAACAGCTCGGAACTCTCCGTATTCAGTCGGTAAATTAATTTCTACTTCACGCTGGACTAGCTTTTCTTCACGGTTTCGATATTGAATAAGATCTTGGATCGTAATCATCTTTAAATCATGTTCGTCTGCCATCTTACGAAGATCTGGTACGCGTGCCATTTCACCGTCGTCTTTAATAATTTCACAGATGACACCAGCCGGTTGTCCACCTGCTAGCTTCGCTAGATCCACTGCGGCTTCTGTATGACCTGCTCGTCTAAGCACGCCTCCTTCTTTAGCTAAGAGAGGGAAGACGTGACCTGGTCGTTTGAAGTCTTGTGATTTTGCCTCTGGACTTAGAAGCTGTTGAACCGTGACGGAGCGCTCTGCAGCTGATATTCCGGTTGAAGTTGTTTTGTGATCAATACTGACCGTAAACGCTGTACCGTGAGGGTCTGTGTTGCGCTCAACCATCGGAAACAGTTCTAAGCGATCAGCAAGTTCTTCTGTTACAGGTGTACACACGAGCCCTTTCCCGTAGGTGATCATAAAATTAATGACTTCAGGGGTGGCGTGTTCAGCAAGGGCAATAAGGTCTCCTTCATTCTCACGATCTTCATCATCACAAACAATGACGACCTTCCCTTGTTTCAAATCGTTTAGTGCATCTTGTATCGAATCGAACATATTCGTTCACTCCATTTTTGTGAGGATTATTTAAATCCGTTTTCTTCTAGAAATCCAGCTGTAATGGTTGAGGGGTTCGTCTGTTGTTGTTTCGATAGGAAATTCACAACATATTTACCGAGCATATCAATCTCCATATTCACTTGGTCTCCTGTTCCCTTCTTACCGAGCACCGTGTGTTCAACAGTATGAGGAATAAGAGAAATCGTAATCGTTTGGTTCTCAACTCCAAATACCGTTAAGCTTGTGCCGTCTACAGCTACGGATCCTTTATAGACAAAGTAATCCATCAGCTCTTCCGGCAGTTCGATCGTATAGTAAATGGCATTGGATTCTTGTTTCTTACTCGTTATGGTGCCCACACCATCAACGTGTCCTGAAACCATATGACCACCGAAACGACCATCAGCTTTCATGGAGCGCTCAAGGTTCACAGGACTCCCGGTGCCGAGCTCATTTAAGTTTGTAGCATGGAACGTCTCAGGCATCACATCAAACCGCGCTTCTGTCTGAGTAAAATCCGTTACCGTTAAGCATACGCCGTTTACGGAAATGCTATCCCCGAGATGTACATCTTCTACTACCGTTTTAGCATCAACGGTTATTTCCATTGCTTCTTGCCCTTTTTTGATTCCTTTCACAGAACCTACTTCTTCAATAATTCCAGTAAACATCGTTTCACCTCTATTGATTAGGTTTTGATACGATTTTGATGTCGTTGCCAAGATGAATCACTTCTTCGATCTTTAGGGACATTGCTTCTTCTAAGGAATGTATTCCTTGGCCGCCAATTGGAGTTGGGGCATCATGCCCTCCAATCACTTTAGGTGCGATGTAGGTGATCATTTGCTGAACCATGCCTGCTCGTACAAACGCATCATTCACAGTTGCTCCGCCTTCTACATACAAGGAAGTGACCCCTTTTTCACCAAGCAGATGCATCACGTCTTCAATCGCTATAGTAGGACTCGTCATCGTGATGACTTCTACATGGGAATAAGCGTTATACGCCTCTTTCTTTACTTGATCAACTTGATTCCCCGTTATAATCCAAGTAGGGGCTTCAGGGTCCTGAATTAAGGGAGTTTCTATAGGAGTGCGTAAATGTGTATCCAGTACAATTCGGATCGGGTTCTTTCCACCGTCAGGTAAGCGTGTTGTCAGCCTTGGCTGATCCTTTATCACGGTGTTCACACCAACTAAAATAGCGTCATGCTTATGACGATCCTTATGGACATCTGCGCGCGCTTCTTCACCTGTAATCCACTTGCTCTCACCTGTGGCTGTTGCAATCTTTCCGTCTAACGTCATCGCGCTTTTAAGAGTTACATAAGGTATTTTAGTTGATATAAAGTGATAAAAGACTTCGTTCAAGTTGTCAGCCTCTTCTTTTAATACATCCGTGACCACTTCAATACCAGCTTCCCTAAGCTTCTTGATCCCTCTCCCTGCTACTTGTGGATTTGGATCAAGGGTCGCCACAACAGCTCGCTTAATTCCGGCTTCTACAATCCGGTCGGCACATGGAGGTGTCCTTCCATGATGGCTACATGGCTCAAGGGTTACATAAATGGTTGCACCTTCAGCATCTCGTCCAGCCATATCTAGCGCATGGACCTCAGCATGGGCATGGCCTGCTTTCAAATGCGCTCCCATACCAACCACTTCTCCATCCTTCACTACTACAGCACCAACGGATGGATTCGGGGAGGTCTGCCCGATTGTGGCCTGAGCCATTTCAATTGCCGTTCTCATATACCTCTCGTCCTGGTTCACATTCCCACCTCCTTATCTTTGTCCATATAAAAAACCCTGAGGAAGATACACTTGCCCCAGGGTCTCATGTGAGTGTTTTAAAAAAACGGACATACGTCCAGAATTTTCTGACTACGGCTGGTTTTATACTTATCACCAGTAAAGTCTACTCCTATTCCTTCTCCCATCCGGACTTTAACCGTCGGCTTTGGTTTCTCACCAAATCAACCGCAAAGCGTACTCTGCGGGTCGCGGGCTAGCAAGGCAAAAGCTTGATCACCGCCGGTTGGGATTTTCACCCGACCCCGAAGGAACTATTCGATTATCAAAATACGATTGTACA
Organism: Pontibacillus chungwhensis; assembly: GCF_030166655.1. Taxonomy (GTDB): domain Bacteria; phylum Bacillota; class Bacilli; order Bacillales; family BH030062; genus Pontibacillus. The sequence goes on from NZ_CP126446.1 coordinate 3,937,124, forward strand.
CCTACACTATAATTTATTTTACAACCACACGCAACGAAAAGACACCGCTATCTGGCCGAATCACTTCCCTGCTCTAAAGTGCTAAATGGTGTCTGACACCCTTTCGCGCTGTAAACCAGTGAAGGGTGTCAGACACACTGGGCCGCTTTAGTGCAGTGAATCATTTTACAGTAAGAGTTGGATCTAGAGAAATCTTTACATTCCCTTTTACTGCTCGAGAGATCATACAGCTTGATTCAGCTTTTTCAACGAGCTTTTTAAGCTTCTCAAACTGTTCCTCTGTTGCCTCTTCTTTCAGAGAAACGACGGGACGATGAATGATTTCATCATATGAAATGACGCCTTTCGTTACATCTACAATTCCTTCTGAGGTCATGCTCATTTCGTTTAGCGGAAGCTCAGCGCGCTCAATCATTGCCCCGAGGGTGATGATATAGCACGTCGCAGCCGCTCCTAAGAGCATTTCGTCAGGATTAGTCCCGATCCCTGGTCCGTCCATTTCAGGCGGAATTGAAATTTCTGTTTTAAGTCGATCTGTTTCGATCTCCCCCACTGTATTACGGCCACCAGGCCACTGTGCAGTAAGTTGAAAATGATGCTTCGGCATGTGAGTGCCTCCTTCTTCTACTAAAACAATCTTCCCCAAACGTATCACACCTCCCACTTAAAACAAAGTCACCCGCTTTAACACAATAGAGCAGTGCAGGGTGTCAGACACCCTGCACTGCTCTAAAGCATCATAGCGTGCCTGACACCCTTTAGCCTACTAACGTGAGACAGGGTTACTGGGGTGTTGTATAATGTTTGGAAAGTATGGAAAGGGGTGAGGGAATGGAGCGGTATGATGTGATTGTGGTTGGGGCTGGATTTGGCGGATTAACGTCTGCTGCTTTGTTAGCGAAGGCTGGGTTTTCCGTTGGGGTCCTTGAAGCTTCTAATGAACTTGGTGGATGTGCAGGCAAATTTGACCGACATGGGTATCGCTTCGGAGCCGGTGCAACGGTCGGGATGGGTTTTGAAGAAGGCGGTGTTTTGAAGCGTCTCTTTGAGGAACTGGATGTAGAATTACCGCCCATGACTTCGCTTGATACGATCATGAATATTTACACGCCCCATGATACCATTCACTATTACCAGGAAACGGAACGTTGGTTTCAAGAAGTAGACCGTGTTTTCCCTAATCGCAGCGAGCAAGTCAAGCGCTTTTACAATGAAGTGTTTAAAATTGGCGAACGAATTGATCGGCTTCTTCTGGACCTCCCTGTCTTCCCGCCCAATAGATGGAGAGATTGGCCGAAGCTTTTCAAGTACGTTAATGCTAATTCGGTTGCCCTTACGCCGTACCTGACCCAAACCGTTATGGATCGCTTGAAGGCCTATAACCTCCATCAAGACGAAATGTTTCTGTCTTTCTTAAATGGTCAACTGATGGACAGTGTTCAAACAACAGCGGCTCATTGCCCGGCTTTCTTAGGTTATGCGGCCCTTCAAACCTTTCATAAAGGGGCCTTTTCAGTCGAAGGAGGACTCGCGACCATCGCCGAGAAATTAGCTGACTCCATTAAAGCAAATGGTGGGGATGTGTTACTCAGACGACCTGCACAACGGATTGTCCCCCAAGTGGACGGCTGGATGGTCTCAAGCAGAAGGGAACGCCAGTATCAAGCGGGTAGGGTCATCTTAAATAACTCCCTCCATAATTTCCACCATCTGTTCGAGGATTCCGTACACAAACAATCTGTTGTACAAAAGGATGATTTAACGGCTTCCTGGGGAGCCTTTATGCTCTACCTTGGTGTTGAAGACGTTTACCCAGGAGATGTGCTTTATCACCAGATTATTCAGGATCAAAACAAACCTTTATCAGAGGGAAATCAATTCCTCCTCTCCTTTTCTGGCAAAAACGACCGGAGAATGGCTCCAGAAAACAAGAGGGCCATCACCATCTCAACGCATACCGAAGTTGCCCAGTGGTGGAAACGGGATGACTACGAAGCATTAAAAGAAACCTATACAGAACGCATTCTAACTGGCATTGAACAATATTTCCCTTCATTCAGATCGACCATTGATGTTTTGATGCCAGGAACCCCTGTTACATTTGAACGTTTCGTTAAGCGTGATAAAGGACGTGTAGGAGGGTATATTCCAGATGGTCGCTTCAGCTGGTTGAAGAGCCAATCGATCTACACCGGACTTGAAGGAGTTTATGCTTGCGGAGATACGGTTTTCCCTGGAGCGGGGACACTCGGAACTTCCTTATCCGGTTGGATGGTCGCAAACGAAATTCAAAAGAGCTAATCCAATGGATTAGCTCTTTTCACTTGAATCAAGGGATAGCCAATTGACCAAAACAAGAACAACACATAAAGCCGCAAAGCTATAATAGATCAATCCAGGCGCTTCTTTCATAAAGATTGCAATCACAGGAGGACCGGCAGCCACGCCTACAAAACGAATGCTGCTATAGATCGACGTAATGGTTCCCCTTTCTTCTTTAGGGATCCCTTCTGTAATAAAGGCATCCATACAGGGTAAAGCTACCCCAATGCCAGCTCCAGCTACTGATAAGAGGAGTAAAAAGACCAGCAATCCTGTATCACCCCTGACAAACAAGAAACTAAGAGCTGCCACGCTGTTCCCTGCTACAATCATCCATTTCATAAACGTTTTATTCTCCCCAATCTTACACCCAGACGTATAGGAAGCGATGCACAGAAAAAGGAGAGGAACAGCTAAATAGAAACCTTTCGTTACCCCTAGCTTCTTAAAATCATCTTCTAATACATTTGAGAAGTGAAACAATAAACCAAATAAAACAAACATAAGCACCCCACCTGTTATAAAAACAGAAAAGATCCAGTGCTTGTTCTCTTTAATTAAATCCTTTGTATTCTTCACAAACTGACCAATCGTTGATTTCTTCTCCTCTTCCTTATCCTTTGGAACCTTTACAAGAAACATGACCAGCAGAATCGAAACGAGAGAAAGGACCGGAATAAACAGAAATGGAAAATACCAAACCACCACAGCCAACAATGCACCTAGTATAGGACTAAGCACCTTCCCAAATGTATTCGCTGTTTCAATAATTCCAAGCCCTTTGCTGATCTCTTTTTGATCCTTAAACATATCCCCAACGGTTGGAATTACAACAGGGAACGCCCCTGAAGCCCCAATCCCTTGTATGAATCGTCCAACTAAAATAAGCCAGTAGGGATTCTCCATCAACCAGGCTGCAACCGTTGCAATCCCTCCTCCTACTGCGACCGTAATTAGACTTGGAATGATAATTTTCTTCCTCCCCCATTTGTCAGACAGGTAGCCAAACACGGGAATGAGGGGAATCGCTATTACTGAATAAATGGTGATGATTAAGCTAGACTGGAAAGACGTGATGTTCATTTCCCGCTCCATCAGGGGGAGTACGGGGATTAACATTGAATTCCCGAGCGTCATCATGAGGGGGATGGACGCTAGAGCAAATAAGTCCCACCGTTTGTCCTTCATACACATTACTCCTACTATTAAAGATAAATTGCTATAGCTATTTTGTGTCATTTAGGGTGTGTTCCATCCCCCTCATTTATTGGAATTTCAATAAGCTCCATCTTCCGAAATGAAGGGAGTGTTTCCGTTTGCCGAAATTGAGTGTAAGGTGGTCCTGGAAACCACTCGCTTTCCTGTGGGGAGCTGGTGAGCCTCCTCAGCCGGCAAGCCGGCTTCCGGGGTCTCACCTAGATTGAAATGTGCAAGCGTGGTGCCTAGGACCGTACGGATAAGACAGCTTTTTGGAAAAGGCGTTTAGCCTTTGGAAAAAAGATGACTTATCGCGCTAGGTCCTCCACGCTGGAACTAGCCTAGGCTCCACTTCCCGCGGGAGTCTCGCCGTCCCCGGGCAAGCCCTACCTTAAATTTGAATAACGCCTCCACGTAATGTGGGATGGAAGGAACGCAAGCTTTTTTAGATACAAAAAACCAACGATCTCAATTCCAAATGTTCGATATAAAAAGGCGATATAAAACCATTTAAAATCAAAACCAATTTTACAAAAGGCGTATGCCAAAAGAGATGATACAATAGAGAAAAAGGAGAGGATTTTCATGAAACAGTTATCACAGGAGGCTTTTAAACGGGCGCGCAATTGGGTCATGATGAATGGGCGGCCGCTTGAGCAGGCTTTGTTTGCACATGAGTTTGAGAATGGGCCGGCTGATGATGTTTTAAATGCCCTTCATGCCTATCAGAACGTGGATGGGGGTTTTGGCAATGGCTTAGAGCCGGATATTCAGTTGCCTGATTCGTCCCCGATTGCAACGTCGGTGGCACTTCAGCACTTGGTTCGGTTTGCGGAGGAGCCTAAGGCAGATACAATGATCCGCGAGGCGATTCGTTATTTGGAATACTCATTTTTAGAAGAAAGACAAGGTTGGTTGGCTGTACCTGAGAAAAGTAACGATTTTCCTCATGCATTCTGGTGGACGGTCCATGAGAACGGAATGTCTTGGATTGATGCGAATTGGGGGAATCCTAGTGCTGAGTTAATTGGCTACTTGTACTTATTTGAAGAATACGTAACTGCCTTACATATTCCAAAGTTAATCGATCAAGCGATCCAGCATTTCCTAAGCTTAGAGTCCTTCGATTCTGAACATGAGGTGTATTGTTATTTGCGTCTATTCGCGATGGTTCCATCTCAGCGCACTGAAAAGGTAGAGCGACAATTAACGAAAGCTGTTCAATCGCTCGTTAAATTGGATAGGGAGAATTGGGAGAACTATGTACCATTCCCACTTAAATTTATCCCCTCCCCTGGCTCTCCTGACTTTGGAATTCCGTCTTTTAAAGTCGAAGACAACTTGGATTTCTTTGTAGAGAAGATCGAAGAGAATGGAAAGCTAACGCCTACATGGGAGTGGAATGATTATCCAGAATCTTGGGAGAAAGCTTACCAGCACTGGAGTGGTATCCTTACAGAAGGTACTCTTAGTGCTTTAAGCCGCTTTGAGCGTCTTTCCAAATAATCTACAAAACCCGGTTTTAGCATGGCGCTAAAACCGGGTTTTTGTTTAATCTGTAATAATCATGCCCGGAGCTTCTGTTAAGTACTGCATAAGATTGTCTACGTCCGCTTGTACCTTCTGCCACTGATCAGATGCCAAAGCTTTTTGTAAACGGTCTTTGTTGTCAAATTCAATTTCAGTCACTTGATACACATCCTGTTTCGTATGAACAGAATGAGAAACGGAATGGATGACGGTGTTGATGACACCCTCCATCGAATTGGCTAAAGGCATATGGATTTCTTCATAATAATCTTTAAATGCTTGTTGATCCGTCGGGGGCGGATACATGACCATGATTTTTGCCATCTTAATCCCTCCTGCATCTTTCATTCCCCTATCCTCCGTACGACAAACAACGATTCACCCACTTGGAACACCCTCCAAATCCATGCATAAATTCCAAAAGGTATCGGCATAACTAAACTGACATCGAAACCAATAATGAGGTGAGTAGTGGTGGATACAGTTATGCTGGCACGTGCTCTATTTGGCACGTCTCTTGGCTTTCACATTATTTATGCCACGATCGGGGTAGGTGTGCCCCTGATGATTATCGTGGCTGAACTTATGTATATCATTACCAAAGACGAAGATTACAAGATCATGGCAAAGCGATGGACAAAAGGCTTTGCCATCTTATTAGCTGTTGCGATTGCATCAGGAACCATAGTAGGGGTATTAATTTCTCTCTTATTCCCTGGATTCATGCAAATCGTCGGGCAAGTCATTGCCTTACCTTTCCAAATTGAGATCTTTGCTTTCCTAATAGAAGCCGTCTTTATGTCGATCTACCTCTATGCAGCTGATCGATTACCGACCCCGCTTCGCTTAATCAGTATCATTTCTGTGGCCATTGGGGCCGCTGCATCAGCTATTTTAATTACCGATGCTCATGCCTGGATGAACACACCGGCCGGTTTTGAAATGAATGCTAACGGAGAAGTCATAAACGTGAATCCTTGGCGCGCCTTTTTTAATCCGAGTTTTGCCGTTACCGCTATCCACGTTACGGTATCTGCCTATATGACCGTTGCCTTTCTTGTTGGATCCATCGCAGCAGCTCGCTTGCTTAAAAGTACGATCACAGATCAGGAACGCCGCTACCATAAGAAGAGCATTACGCTTGCGATCTACATTGGAGCAATCATGTCTCTTGCTACAGCCATAAACGGACACGAAACGGCTCAGATGCTCCATGAATACAATCCTCGTAAATTAGCGGCAGCAGAAGGTTTGTTTGAAACCACTACACATGCCCCCCTCTCTGTCGGAGGTTGGACATCACGTGAAGATGAAGAAGTAAAATATGCGATTGAAATTCCTTATGCCTTAAGTTTTCTGGCAGGTGACCGCTTTGACACCGAAGTCAAAGGGCTCAAAGAGTATCCTGAAGAGCTATGGCCTCCCCTTTTCGTCCATACTTTGTTCAACGTCATGGTCGGAATCGGCACCATGCTTATAGGCTTATCCTTCTTCGCGATCTTCTGGAGATGGATTCTGAAAAAAGAGCTCCCCGGATGGATGCTTGCTCTCTTTGTAGGCGGAGGACCTCTTGCGATTATCGGAATTGAGGCCGGGTGGTGCTTTAGCTGTATAGGCAGACAACCCTATACCATTGTCAATGTCTTAAAAACCAGTGACGCCGCCACTCACGCTAATAACGTCGGAATCTTATTCGCTTTATTTGTGACGCTCTATTGTATCTTGCTTATTGTAACCGTAGCCGTGATGGTCTCCTACTTTAAGCGTCACCCTGTAGAACCAGAACTTGTTGAGAAAGGGGTATAAGAAATGGAAGAATCCTTACTGGCTGTCGCAATCCTTTGGAGTATTCTTTTTCTATACTCTATTACCGGGTCTATGGACTTTGGAGCTGGTTTCTGGGGTATGGTGTACGGAAAAAGAAAAGATTCGACAGCTTCTAAAATAGCAAACCGATTCCTCTCACCTACCTGGGAAGTGACAAATGTATTTCTCGTATTATTTGTCGTGTCTCTCGTGGCGTTCTTCCCTTTCGCCGCCGGTATGCTCGCTACTGTTCTCTTGCTACCAGTCGGGCTTGGTCTGATTTTATTAACCATTCGTACAACCTTTATGGTATTTGAAGGGAAGACAGAACGATTTAAAGATCTTCTGCGCATTACGTCCGGGGTGACAGGGTTAGTCCTTCCCGCACTCCTTGTTAGTATATTACCCATAACACTTGGGGGCTTCATAGCTTTTGAGGAAGGCTATCCGCAATTGTTATACGGAAAGCTATTATCTAGTGTGACGGTTTACATGCATATTGCTTTTGGCCTTAGCACGGCACTCTTTCTCTCTGCTTTGTTCTTAGCCGATTATGCACGTGAAGCAGGTGATGAGACGGCTTACCATACGTATCGCCGTCACGCAATCTGGCTTGGACCTTTATCTTTAATTATTGCGGTCTTAACGATATTCACTATGCCAGAAGAAGCATCCTGGATCGTAGAAAATTTCCGCGAGAATATGTATGGTTTTGGTATGTCCGTCACGCTGTTTTTAATCGGGTATGTATTGCTGTTTGTTAAGCGACCAAATGGTGATGTTGGATACTCCCGCTTGTCCGTTGTGTTTGTCGTACTTCAATACGGGTTTGCCATTTATGCCTACGGATCGGCTCATTTGCCGTATATGGTGTATCCTCATTTAACTATTGAGGAAGGATTCACAAATCCAACGATGTTTAATCAATTACTCATCGCTTACATCATTGGACTTTGCATCCTGGTTCCTGCTTTCATTCTTCACTGGAAACTGTTCCTAAAAGATAAACGCTATTTAAAACAAGACTAAAAAAAGAGCATGAGATCGCTTTTCGATCCCATGCTCCTTTTTATTAACGATAACCTTCTTCGTCTTTTTCCTGCAAAGAAATGAGAATATAAATAAGCGGTCCGAGTAGTGGCAAAAATCCTAACGGCCAGTAGCTCTTTAGTGAGGAGCCCTTATGATAGTAAGTGTGATGCGCAATCCCTAGCAAAGAGAGAAGGGTCAGCATTATGAAATCGATCGTCATCGTATGTACAAACCGTGACTCCAAAAAGGCTTCTTGATAGGCAATCATACTTCCATATCCTACTCCGTATCCCACTAAACCAACTGATAAGATAAGAAGGACAAGCGGGAAAGTGCGTCCTTTGAGAATCTCATACACCTTCTCAGAAGTACGATTCTTTCTTTTACGGCTTTCATAATGAAAGATAAAGTATGGAAATAAAGCGAAAGCTCCTAAAACAAATGAACCGAGCACAAATGGCCACGCTGGTATGGAAGCACGATCTTCGGTCACTAAAAGGATCGCAAAAACCATAGGCCATACGCCAAGCAAACTAAAAACGGCTACTAACATAGGATCAGGAGCATCCATTGTTAGTATTTGCGTAAGGTAGTCGGTATCCCCTTCTTTAATAGGAGCTAGAAAGAAGGCATAGACGATAAAGAGAAGCCAGATCGCTAACATGATGGACTTCAGTTGTCTCATTAACGATCAGCCTCCCAGTCCTTTTTAAAACGCTCAATCTTCCCTTCAATATCTTTCATCATTTGTAATAAACGATCCAAGTCTTCCGGGTCGGTATGAGCGCTATCCATTGACTCAACCACCTCCGACAGCATATGAAATCGGTTCGTTAAGTATTGAAGCTGCGATGCTTTATCTTCTACGGATTTCCCCATATGATCCCTCCTTTCTATTCTTTTCTCTAACCTCTTTTATAATAAACCTTTCAATCATTCTTATTACGACAAAAACCCCGCAACCACTCCCCGTGACTGCAGGATTTTTAACTATGATAAAATTTTTCGATGTAAGAGGCATGCCTTCTCAACTTCCTCTGGAAGAAGAGGCTTGAAGTAATAGTAGCCTTGTATATAGTCACAGGAATACGAATGAAGAAGGTCAGCCTGGTCGGCATGCTCAACTCCTTCAACTGTCACTTCCATTCCGAGGTGCTGTGCCAATGAGATGATGGTGGATACAATCGATTGTTGCTTCTGATCATGAACAAGATCGTCCACAAATGACTTATCGATCTTTAGTGTATCAATCGGTAACCGTTGTAAATAATTTAGTGAAGAAAGGCCTGTCCCGAAATCATCCAGGGCTATGCGGATTCCTAATTTCCTTAGGTGATCGAGTGTATTAACCGCTTCATCAATATTTTTCATAACGGAGGTTTCAGTGATCTCGAGTTCAACCTTACTTGGGGCCATGTTGTATTCCCCAACTAAGTCATGAACCATCTTATAAACGTTCCCGTACTGAAAATGAATGGCGGAAACGTTAATCGAAACGCGATCAATTGGAATGCCAGATTCCTCCCACACCTTCATCTGATGGATCGCTGTACGCATTACCCATTCCGTAATGGAGACAATCAGTCCGTTCTTCTCAGCCAAAGGAATGAATTCTCCCGGCGAGATGGAACCAAGAGAGGGGTGATTCCAACGAATAAGGGCCTCTACTTTATTAACCTCAGAGGTGGTCGCTGTCACTTTAGGCTGATACCTTAATGTAAACTGCTCCCGCGAAGCTGCTTGGCGGAGTTCTGATAAGAGATAACGACCTCGTTCATTTGAATGAACAGAAGAACTGTAGATCTGAATCGTATTCCGGCCAATTTCTTTTGCATAATGAAGGGCTTGTTCCGCTTCACTAAATAGATCATCTTCGCAATCTGGATCAAACACTTTCATACTCGCTCCAATGGATAGAGTCGTCTTAAACTGAAACTGTTCATAGGAAAATGTCATCCCTTTTATCTTCTCTTGAATGTCTTCAAGCATATGCCATAGTTGGCTGTACGACACATCTTTTCGTACTAAGACTCCGAAGCGATTTCCGTCAAGGCGTGCAATGGTTAAATTAGGATTGTCAAACGCCATAATAGCCTCACCCAGTTGGGATAGCACCTTGTCCCCTGCCTTGTACCCAAATGAGTCATTTACCCATTTAAAGTGATCGACATCAAATAAAATACAAACAATCTTATGTTGCTTATTCCTGGCTTTCTTCAATAACTCTTCGTATTTCATAAGGAAATGCAATCGATTTGGTAACCCTGTAAGCAAATCATAATACGCTAAGTGCATCGTGCTGCGGTTTTCGACTCGTGAGAGCAAGATAACAGCAGATAACACAAGCGACATAATTAAAGAAACAGATAAGATCAGAAATACTTTGTTGCCAGTCACTTCCGTAGACAACTGCGCTCCCTCTTCGATATAAAAACGGACGGATTTCATACCAATGTAATGCATGCTAGCAATCCCTCCTCCCATCAAGAGGGCGCTTAATCCTTTATAAAAAACAAATTGCTTGGATTGCACTACTTTAAAGAGTAAAAGTGCTATAAAAGAGACGACTACCGCTACCATTAAAGAAAGGAAGACATAGCCTATATTATATTCCATGCTCACCCCTGGTATGGTCATGGCCTTCATCCCTAAATAATGCATCGATGTAATCCCTATTCCCATGAAAAAGGACGAACTGAGTGTAGGAATTCTTCCTGCGATTTCTTTATCTAAAATATAAAAAGCTATGTAAGAGGAACCAATTGCAGGAATAATCGATAAAAAGGTCATCCACCAGTTATAATGCACCGGCAACCCCACTTCAAATGCTGTCATTCCAATAAAGTGCATCGACCAGATGCTTAACCCCATCGTTGTCGCACCGACACCTAGCCAAATCCGTTTCATTTCTCTTCTTGAACGCATGATATGCTGACAGATATCTAATGCGAGGTAAGAGCCAATAATGGCCACCGTAATTGAAAGTAAGACAATTTCTTTGTCGTAATACCCCAGTATTTCTTGCATGCATACCACTCCCCAAAGCCACTGGGTCTTTTTATTTAGATTTTATTACATAATTGGAAGAAGTGGAATAGTTTACATTGTTAATATTTTTAAGAACCCGGAAAATAAGAGGTTATCCTGTAGGTTTGCCATTCATCTACCTACAAAAAAAAGAGCCCAGACACGGGCTCTTCTTTCTATAAACCGAATGGATTTAACATGTTATTAATCATTAATTCCTCAGAAAGTATGCGGAACACGATAAAGAATGCGATGTGGAAGATCAACGCTGCATATAAAGGATCCAACTTACTGGATGGCGTCCGATAACTGTAAATAGTCAACGTTGCACTAATAAAGATTCCTGCTATCCCTAATAACGCAAGGTAGCTAACTAGCGTATACATGGTAAGAATAGAGCACACGAAAGCAAGGACTACAAGAACGGTAGGGGCAATCATCCAACTGCCAAACCGGGCTACAACAGACTGAATCGATAGCTCAGAATGACCTGGCTTTACCACTCCGAAGAGTACACCAACACATACAGCCATGAGGAGTAACAAATAGAAGAAAGGCTGAATGACAACGTTAGAGAAAGAAATGCTCGCCCCCATAAAACCGCCTACTGTTCCTTTTAAAAATACGAAGATGGATAAAGGTATAAACAAACAAAATAAAAGTATTGTAATAATTCCATTCACAAATCCAACCCCACTGCTTGTTTCCGCTTGCTGTGTAGGGAACTTTACTGTGTTTACAACATGATGCCAATAGTTTTTGGATACTTGCTTGCCTTGATTCAAGTACGTCTTCGCCTGGCTTGATTGTTCTGGTTCACTTGAAGCTGCGACTTGCTGAGTCATCTCACACTTCGGGCAAGATCCGTCCTCTTCAACGGGAGCCCCACAATCTGTACAATATTGTTCCATCAACTCACCTCTCCTTACTTCTTGTTAGACTTTTCAAGTATAACAATTTGTTTCCAATTCGTGTGAAAAAGCCTTATAAAAGAAGTAAGAAGTCCTATAGAAGGACTTCTTTTTTAAAAGTTAAGATATAGTGTCATGCTCTGCTTCTTCTTCAGTGCTCGATAAGAACCAGCCAGCTACTGCAATAAGAACGAGGACACTGTAGAAGATGACCTTCCATAACACAGAATGAGCGAAATCGTGCGGAAGGATGTGCAGGGAAGGGTGAGCAAGTACGGTTATAACCAACTTCACACCAACCCATCCTACAATTACGAAGGCCGCTGTCTCTAGACCAGGCTTTCGTTTTAGCAGATCCACAAATTTATTAGCCGCAAATCGCATGATGATAATACCGATCATCCCACCCGCTAATACAACAAGAAACTTACCACCATCTAGACTTCCAATGACAGGAAGCGGGGTTTCCGGTAACGAAACAGCCAAGGCTACCGCCGCCAGAATCGAATCTACCGCGAAAGCCATATCTGCTAGTTCCACTTTGAAAACGGTCATCCAAAAACCGCTTTTCTTCTCCTCTTTCTTCTCCCCGTCCTCGTCATCGTCTTCTTTTCCTTTTACCCTTTGCTTCCAAAGATGATTAATCGAAATAAAGATTAAGTAAGCCGCTCCGAGCGCTTGAACTTGCCATACATCAATTAGGAACGAAATAATGAATAACGACCCTGTTCGTAATACAAACGCTCCTGCCAATCCGTAAAATAGTGCTTTTTTACGTTGTTCTTCAGGTAAATGTTTAACCATTACAGCTAAGACAAGCGCATTGTCTGCTGCTAAAACACCTTCTAACAGGACTAGAACAATTAATACCCAACCATATTCAAATAACAACTGAAATTCCATGACCTCTCTCCTTTTTTCCATTACTAAAAAAAATAGCCTTACCAACATGTGGTAAAGGCCATTAAAAAAGACCTTTACACATGCATGTGTAAAGGTCTTGCTAACAACGTGAACGTTGCCAATAAAGCCGGAGATTTCTCTCGCAATGACGACTTTATTGTGCAGCTACTCCCCTTTAGGAACCGACTATTTAATTATCTTAATCATATTCATTTCTCACGTATTTGTCAATAATAAAATAGTCTTCTCGTATTGTTAGCTATAACCTTTACGCTCCGCCGTCTTCCAGCGCCATCACCTGATTGCTTTTGCCTGCCGTGCAGATCAAGCTGTCCGACTTTTTCTTGATTCTCGTTATAGATATCAGTTTTCCCCGCTGAGAAGAACGTATCCTCAAAATATCGAATTGACATCCCTTTTCCTCCTACCAGACGTTTCACCTTTATACAAGGCTCTGTTAAAGTTGGTTGTTGATTTTTACACGTCACATAGTCCCTAATATGGGGCGCCGGAAAGTGGAATAGTTCCGTTAGCGTTAGTTAGAGCGTAAGGTGGTTCGGGAAATCACTCGCTTTCCGCGGCGAGCTGGGAAGCCTCCTCGTTCGCTTGCGCTCTCTGTGGGGTCTCCCCTAGGCTCCTTCTGCCGCAGGAGTCTCGCAATTTCCCGAACCACCTTTTCCGTATTTAGAATAACGGATACATGCCATATTAGAAAATAGAGTTGAACCTACGCGACCACCCACAGCCGTAGGGCCGCCTCGTGTGGGGCCGCGGAAAGCGAGTCGTTCCCCAGACACCCCAAGCACGAGTCAATAAAGACGGTCCTATCTACACTTAAATGTCTCAGCTTTGGGTATTGAACAAGACTATAAAATAACAACACTAAACGATAACAGATCCTTATATTAAGAAAACACCTATCTTCCATGAAGGAAAACAGGTGTCCTAAGTTTTACTTAACCGATTCTTGAATAACACTTTCCATTTTCGAAACCATTGCTTCTTTCAGCTCTTCCAAACGCTCTGCACTTGTTTCCGGAGCGTCTGTTTTCACTCCGAAGTAGCATTTGATTTTAGGTTCTGTACCGGATGGGCGGAGACAGCACCATGCGTCTTCTTCCAAAATGTACTTCACTACATTTTCTTTCGGAAGATCGATGGTTTCAGATTTGCGTCCATCTAAGAACGTACGAGTTTGATCGGAATAGTCCTCTACAGCTATGACTTTATAGGAACCAATCTGACTCGGCTGCTCTTCGCGGAAATGATCCATAATTTGTTGGATCTTCTCCGTTCCTTCTTTTCCTTTTAACGTAAGGGAGTGTAACCCTTCGAGATAATACCCATGGCGCTCATACAGACTTCTAAGAGCTTGGTAGAGGGTCTTCCCTTCTTGACGCCAGTAGGCAGCTAATTCACTTGCTGTGATGGCTGCTTGAACGGCATCCTTATCACGAACATATTCATCCACTAAGTAGCCATAGCTCTCTTCAAAACCATACAAGAATGTGCCATCGCCCGTTTCGTTAAAGGCTTCAATTTGTTCAGCTATAAATTTGAAGCCTGTCAGCGTTTCGATCATGCGGGCTCCGTAATGTTCGGCTACTTTTCGTCCCATTTCAGTGGTTACAATGGTCTTAATGACAGTAGCATCTTCAGGAAGTGGAGTCGTTTGAGAAAGGAGATAGTCAATCGTTAACGTTCCTAGCTGATTTCCCGTTAACACTTCATATTCCCCTTCTTCATTCTGAACAGCAACACCTAACCGATCCGCATCAGGGTCTGTTGCAATTAAGAGGTCTGCACCTTTTTCTTTTCCTAATTCAATGGCTTTTGCAAAGGCTTGATGCTCCTCAGGATTTGGAGAAGAAACTGTTGAGAATTCAGGGTCCGGCTTCGCCTGTTCCTCAACAACATGTACATTTGTAAATCCGGCCTGTTCTAAACCATTTAAAACGGGTTGATAAGCTGTGCCGTGAAGAGGCGTAAACACGATCGAAATATCCGATTGTTCACGAATCATTTCTGGGTTGCGAATAATCCCCATTAACCGTTCCATATAGGCCTTGTCCACATCTTCTCCAATCCAGTTCAACAAACCGTCTCTCTCGATTTCTTCCTGATCAAGGACAGGGACAGTTAATTCACTTTCAACACTGTTTACATAGGAAATTAACTCATTTGCCTCAGCAGGAGGCATTTGAGCCCCTTGGTCGTTATACACTTTAAACCCATTGTACTCTGGAGGGTTGTGACTAGCTGTAATCATAATCCCAGCTGCCGTTTGAAGGTGGCGTACTGCGAAAGAGAGGTATGGAGTTGGGCGAAGAGATTCATACACATATGCTTTAATACCATGTGCTCCTAACACACGCGCTGCCTCAACACTAAATTCTTGAGACATGTAGCGAGAGTCATAAGCAATCGCGACGCCTTTATCACGTGCACCCTCAATGTGTTCAAGCATGTAAAGTGCTAGCCCTTCAACTGCTTTTCGGATCGTATACGTATTCATTCGATTGGTGCCTGGCCCTAATATGCCACGCATTCCACCTGTTCCGAATGTCAGGGTTTTATAAAAAGCGTCTTCTAGTTCAGCAGGATTTTCTTCCAATTCCTTGAGCTTTACTCCAAGATCCGTTTCTAATTCATCGTATTGCTTCCATTTTTCGAAAGTTGCTTTCCAAGTCATTTGGTATCCCCCTTATGGTTTTCGTGTCTTACGTATATACGATTCAAACAGCATATCTAAAAGAAGTGTTAATGTGGCTCGTACTGTAATATCAAAACCTGCATAGGAGGCTTTAGGCACGCGAGCATTGATCGATAACGAGGTTAACT
Organism: Pontibacillus chungwhensis; assembly: GCF_030166655.1. Taxonomy (GTDB): domain Bacteria; phylum Bacillota; class Bacilli; order Bacillales; family BH030062; genus Pontibacillus. The sequence goes on from NZ_CP126446.1 coordinate 3,952,693, forward strand.
GCGCCAATGAACTTGAAGTGGTATTCGTTATGGCGACAGAGCGAATGCGACGTCCGTTCAACTGTTCAATCAAATCGAGCAAGAGTTCCACTTCTCCACTCGAAGAGATGCATAGAACCAAATCCTCTTCTTCAATCCAACTCGGTAAAAGATGGATCATATGAAGCTCGTACACATAAGTGGACGTCTGATTCATTTGCATAAGCTTCTTGCTTAAATACTCTCCTAGAGGCTTCGTGAGCCCTATAGCGACAACAACAATTCTCACCGCATCTTTCATGGCATCGGTAATTTCTTCAATTACACGCCCGTCTATGGAATTTAACGCATGTTCCATAATGTATTTATATTGATCTACTATGTTATCTGCTTTGGCTACAGATGTGGAGTGGTGGTCCCTTAGAACATACTTTAGTTCAGCGAATCCATTCAATCCTAAATGGTGGCACATCCGTACAACGGTTGTCGTTGAGACATTGTTTACTTCTGCCATCTCAGTAAGCGACATTCGTTTCGCTTCCCCTATATGGGCTTCTATATAAGCTAGAACATGACGCTCAGCATGTGTAAGTAGATGTACTTTGTCTGTAAATAAATCAACTGGTGTCTTCATATTCCGGCTCCTCTGTGGTCATTCGCCCTAAATTATAACATAATTCAGACAAGTAAATGAGGTCATCTTCATGACAGATGACGACAAAAAGCGCAAATTTCAATTAACCTACGCGTTTGTGCGACTATAATTGTCGAAAAGCCTCAACAAGTCTTGTGCCCATTCAATAGCGTAACGGTATTCACCAAATAGCGCACCTTGTGGCATATCGAACGTAAGACATCGATCACGTATCTCCCCCCACTCAGCTTTCTCGATGGAAGTACATAAATCCAATGCTTCCTTATACTCATTCGAGAACCCCATTAACGCTTCCTTGATGTCTCGATGAAGAGGAAGTTCCACAACGCACTCTTCCATTGGTCTTTGTAGAAAGACAGGGATACACGATAACATCCCCGTTAAGAAAAAGCTGGATGCTTCCTTCTCCTTGCCGATCAAATAGGAGATTCGTTCACATAATTTGGCTCGTATGTAACAAACCTTCATGACTTCATAAGGAATCGAATCGGTCTTAGCACCCATTTCCTTCAACATTAATACATAGGCCCACTTCTTCACCTCATCAAATCCTAGCAACATTATAGCTTGAGCGATTGATTTAATAGGTTCGATGCGACGGTAGGCTAAAGAATTAATAAGCTTTAATAATTTATAAGATAGCGATACATCTTTTTCAATCTTCTCTGCCACCGCTGAGACGACCGGTTCAGGTTGAGACAATTCTTTAATTAACTCGATATGTTGGAAAGCAGGAAGAGATGTATCGTAGGAGGTCATGATGACAGGCTTACTGAAAAAGAAGCCCTGGTAATAGGCAAAACCTAATGTTTTCAACTCCAGATACTCTTCGTAGGTTTCTACTTTTTCAGCTAATAGTTCTAATCTGTAGGTACTGATTTGGTCTTTTAAAGCTTTGATTTCTTGAATGGAATACTGACGAATATCTACTTTCACAATATCCGCTAGATTGAGTAATTCATTTATGTATGGTTGATTCTGGTGGTAAACAAAATCATATAAGGCAATCTGGTATCCTTTAGCCTTCAAGATGCTACATCTGTCTACAACCTCCGCTGTTAAAGGAATGTTCTCCAACACTTCAATAACAAGCTGATTATGAGGGAAACAAAATGGGAGTTCGCTTTTGAGCAAATTCTCTGTGAAGTTTACAAAACATTTCTTTTGGTCTGCTATTTTACTAAATCCCATATGGTAAAAACTATTCAACATCACTTCTGCTGTCGCCTGATCCCCATCAATCCCTGTGAAGCCTTGATCCAACTTTGAACCCCTATACAACAGCTCGTAAGCCATGACTTCACATTGATTATTAAATATGGGCTGCCGCGCTACATATACCTCCATAGAAGCACACCCTTCTTCCGTACTATATACTCAAATATATCCCATATTTTACAATTTAGGAACTCCTTTTTGTAAAGATTGATTATGATGCCCCTGCATAGATTCCATTTTTATAAGAGTACACCAATGAGAAAAAGGGAATTTCCATTTTGTATAGAACCAACTATAATTAAGAAAAAGACTCAAAATAAGAAAGTAGTGGTCATGAATGTACCATAAGAAATGGTTCCAAACCTTAGTGGGTATCATTTTGGTTTGTTTGCTATTTTGGCTATTGAAACATATTGAATATGTATACGAGCCGATCTTTACATACATAGGGGCTATCGCCTTTCCTGTTATTGCGGCAGGCGTCCTCTATTATATTTCCAGGCCGGTTGTCCATCTATTAGAGAGGTACCGTGTACATAGAATTCTAGCGATCTTCTTCGTGTTTATCTTATTCGTCCTGATTGTATATTTGATCGTGACGTTTATTGCTCCGATTGCACAAGAACAATTTACACGATTTGTAGATAATCTACCTGCGATGATTCGCGAAGTGGAAGGCATTATCGACTACTGGCAGAGTAATCAAGTCATCATTCCTGATCAGTTCTCATCTGCCATCACCGACGCTCAAAATGAACTGTTTTCGAGAGCCCAAGAGATTACAGGAGCTCTTACAACATTCGTGATCGGGATGGTTACTTCCCTTGTCCAGTTCTTATTCTTGCTGATCCTCGTTCCGTTTTTCCTTTTCTATATGTTAAAGGACGGAGAGAAACTGCAACCATTTCTGGCCAAGTTCTTTAAAGATAAACGTGCTGCAAGCTTAACACGTTTGTTTAAGCGAATTGATCACACATTGTCCTCCTTTATTCAAGGACAGTTGACTGTTAGTTTCTGTGTAGGAGTCCTATTGTTTATCGGATATACCATCATTGGATTACAATACTCCTTATCACTGGCCCTCTTCGGTATGGCCACAAACGTCATTCCATTTGCCGGCCCTTATCTGGCGGTCATCCCGGCCATATTGGCTGCTTTCTTCCAGGATCCGTTTATGATTTGGTATGTCATTATCATCATGATCGTAGCTCAACAGATTGAAGGGAACTTAATATCTCCTAATGTAATGGGGAAAGCACTAAGCATTCATCCCCTCACAATCATTACGCTGATCTTAGCCGCAGGAAGCATTGCAGGGTTTATTGGCCTGCTCTTTGTCATTCCGTTTTATGCGGTAGTGAAAACGATTATTGGTCACTTTTATGAAGAAACATTTGATGCGAGAGAGCTTTAAACAGGAACCGAGTGTGGTAAGGAACCACACTCGGTTTCTTTGTTTAATCGAGCAAGAATTGGAGGCATGAAGGTTCGCCCCTTCGGTAATAGAAAAGCTTGGCAGATTGCTCAGGGTCCTTTAGGAGCCCTTTTCGATTCCCTTTGTTAAAATGGACTTATTCAACACATACTACAACTCGAGGAAAGAAGGGGTAACGTGACGAATCAACCAGAGAAATTATGGAACTCATCCTTTATCTTTTTAATTCTAGCCAATTGGTTTACTTTCATGAGCTTTCAAATGCTCATCCCGACTTTACCTCCATACATGGAAGAGCTGGGCGGTTCGAAGTTTCAAGTTGGACTCGTGACCACACTATTTTCGATTGGGGCTATCCTGAGCAGACCATTTATTGGACACCTCTTGCAAACGCAAACGAGAAAGCGGCTTGTAGTCTTAGGTTCTATCTCTTTATTAACCATCACCTTACTCTACTCATTCACAACAGCCGTACTGGTCTTTTTAGCTTTCCGCTTTATTCATGGATTAGCTTGGGGTTGGTCTTCTACGACAAACGGAACCGCTGCGGTGGATTTGGTTCCTAAGAAACGAATAGGGGAAGGAATGGGGTACTTCGGACTGAGTGTCACGATTGGCATGATTATCGCGCCAAGTCTTGGCATTTACCTCTATCAGAACTTCTCTTTTCCAGTCCTTATTTATACTTCTGTAAGTTTAGGGACCATTTCTTTAATCCTGTTTACACTCACCCGGTTCAGAACTCCTGAAAATATTAAGAATAAGAGTTTGAAGGATGAACCATTCACATTTTGGGGATCAATGATCGAAAAGCGGAGCTGGTTTCCTGCTATGATCTCTTTCTTTAACACGTTCGGGTACGGGTCTATTGTAACGTTTATCGTTATTTTTGGTCAGGAACAAGGCATCGATCAAATTTATTTATTCTACCTTTTTAATGCCGTGTTAGCCACGATTATGAGACCTATTACAGGAAAATGGTTTGATCGTAAAGGTCCATGGCTCTTGATTATGGTCTGTTCTGTCCTCGCATTTGCTGGTATGTGGACGATCGCCCTTGCCGACAACTTCTACTACATCATTGCAGCCGGAATTCTTTTTGGGGCCGGATTCGGTTCTATGATGCCCGCCTTTCAAGCCTGGGTCATTTCAAAGACCACACAGGAACGAAGCGGAATTGCAAACGGGATGTATTATTCGACCATTGATCTTGGGATTGGACTAAGTGCCCTTCTTCTTGGATTCATCTCGAATTACGTAGAAACGGCAACCCTTTTTAAAATTTCAAGCGCCTCTTTCATTATCGTTTTATTCTTAACTTTCTTTGACTATCAGAAGAATAAAGATGTAGAGTGGGAGAGCGAACAGAGCTAGTTCCTCTTCCACTTTTACCGCTTCTGTCTAAAATTGTTTATAATTTCTAAATTTTTTAATAATTAAAATTGACAGCCTATACGGGATGTTGTTACGATTACATCAGATTTTGGAGACAGTTTTGACGATTCATAAAAATTTGTCGAAACTTTCGATTCAACTGTTGCATCAATCAACATTTATGTAGTAAACTATTTTATGTTTTTGCCGTTACCATTAAGCATTTTGCTTATTTCTACACTTTGGTCTGAATTTTCGAAAAATTTTGTCATATGGAAACTGTAACGGTTTTCTGACTCGTTGGAAGCAATCAGCGAGATCCCAATCTACACCTATATGAGAGGAGAACCATATATGACGAAAAAAGATACCGTAACCATAGGCTTTATGCTCTTTGCCCTATTCTTTGGTGCAGGGAATTTAATTTATCCACCACAACTTGGTATAGAGGCTGGATCTTCATACTGGTCTGCCATTGCTGGTTTTATTATTACAGGCGTAGGCCTTCCGATATTGGCAGTTACTGCTATTGCCTTTGTAAATGATGATGCGAAAGCACTTGGAAGCCGTGTTCATCCATGGTTTGGATTGATCTTTACATCTCTGATTTATTTAGCGATTGGTCCATTCTTTGCTATTCCTCGTGCAGCTAACGTAGCTTACGAAACAGGGATCAAACCTATGGTCGGTTCCGCCGGTGAAGGTTCGTCTGCGTTATTGATTTTCTCTATTATTTTCTTTGCTTTGGTATTTTGGATTAGCTTGAACCCATCTAAGATTGTAGACCGAATCGGTCAATGGTTAACTCCGATTCTTCTTATCGCTATGGTGGCCCTGAGCATCGCGAGTTTCCTAACGTTTGATGCTCCTATGCAAGAGCCAACAGGCAAGTATAGTGCTGCACCGTTTTTTGAAGGGTTCCTTGAAGGTTACCTTACAATGGATGCCATTGCAGGTCTTGCCTTTGGAATTATCGTTGTGACGGCTTTAAAAGAACGCGGAGTCACAGATCGTAAAACAACGATTAAACAAACCATTAAAGCAGGCTCTGTTACGGCTATTGGCTTAATTGTTGTATATGGCTCCATCGGGTGGATGGGAGCTAAGATGGCTTCTATGGGCTCTTATGCAAATGGTGGGGAGATTTTAGCGGACGGAGCGAACATGTTATTTGGCTCATTCGGCGCATTATTGCTTGGTACCATTGTAGCCCTGGCATGCTTCACAACGTGTATTGGACTAACTGTAGCTTGTTCTCAGTTCTTCTCAAACACCTTTAAGAGCGTTAAATACACTCACGTTGCCATCGTGTTCACATTAATTAGTTTTGGATTAACAAATATGGGATTAAGTCAGATTATCGCTTACTCTGTTCCAGCCCTTGTGTTCATCTATCCGTTAGCGATTGTATTGATTGTATTATCATTCTTTCACAAATTATTTAATGGCTCGAAACATGTCTATCGCGGGGCTCTTATCTTCACAAGTGTGATCGCCATTTACGATGGTCTAGAAGCATTCAACGGAGAAGAAATTACAGCCTTTAAGAACGCTCTCGACTTCCTTCCACTCTTTGCAGAAGGTCTTGGTTGGGTTATTCCAGCAGCTGTAGGTGCCTTAATCGGAGGGGTCATTGAATTCGTTGCCTTCTTTACTAAAAAAAAACGTAACTTAGCTGTCAAAGACACAAGCTATAAAGCTTCTTCCTAATAAAAAGCCTCAATTCCCTTCTGGAGTTGAGGCTTTTCTTTATTGTTCTGGATCTATATCGTTGTTCGTAAGGGCCCAAATTTGTTGTTTGTGATATTGTAGCAGTTTATAAAAATGGTCAAAAAGTGGCTGATCCAAGTGCTGATATTGGCGTGCCAACTGCTCAAAAATAATCGCTTGACGCGAGTGAAAGTCAAGATCCTGCATATCCTCTCCTCCTCATCTTTTCTACACCCATTTATCATATGTATCCATCAGCTTATCTAATACCACATTTCTTGTTGTTTCTTATTATTAGAAACCAACCCACAGAAAATAAAAAAAGAGCATCGATTGCGTTCACAATCCATGCTCTCTTCCTTGCTTTATTTATTTTCGGAACTCTCGTTTTGCTGTTCATTCAACTTACTTTGGATCTTCTTAAACTCTTTACTTGGAGGCATCAGACTGACTAACACATCCCCACTCTCACCTTTTGGTTGAGATTTGTGAGTGTAGAACACAATCTTGCCGGAAGGTTTAAGGATATATAATAGTAGGGTTTCAGGGTGTCGTTCTTCTAGATACTGCGAGTAAGGGTATTGTTCTGTAATATTCGTTTTCCTGAATACGAACCCACCATCAATCTTCTCATTCAGACGTTCCCACGTGGCCTTCTGATTGAAGAGTAAGCGCCCCCCAATCGTATTGCCCATGTCTTGTAGGTCATCTCCACGACTATTGTGAAGGGTTAATTGGAATAAATTATTACGACCGATCTCTGGTACGAATGTGTTACAAACGAGTGCATTGTAAGAGTCCAACTCTGAAGCTGCCACCATATAATCATATGGCGTCATATCAAGATGGTACTCAGTCTGCTCTGAGAGAATCTCTTCCTTCATAAACGGAATGCCCTCTTTCCTAGCTGTCACTAGACGCTGCCACGAAGAGTCCGTAATTAAAACGGGTACCTTCAAATCTTGCAAGGACTTCGCAAGCCCTGTACTGAAGCTTGAAGCACCTACGAGAAGCACACCAGGTTGTCCATCGATTGATAAATCCAACTTCTTCGCAAGCCATCCAATCGAAAATCCGTGGGCACAAACGGTAGCAAATACTAGAGCAAATGTTAGAGAGGTCAGGATTTGCGCATCCTCGAAACCTGCTTCAAGAAGGACATTTGCGAAATAACCAGCAACCGTTAATGCAACAATACCTCTTGGCGCTATCCAACCAACCAGGGCCCGTTCCCCAAAGGATAGGTCCGTTCCGATCGTGGACAACCATATAGACAGAGGACGAACGACAAAGAGCATCAATAGAACAAATGCAATAATCTGAATATTGAAGATCTCCATTAGGGTCTCAACTGTAAGAGATGCTGTTAACATGACAAATATAGCTGATACAAGGAGGACTGAAATGTTCTCTTTGAAATTCCTCATATCCTCAATAGAAGAAATGTGCATGTTGGCAAGTGTCATCCCCATCGCCGTTACAGCCAGTAATCCTGTTTCATGAGCAATCTCATCTGCTAACGTAAAGCAGAAGATGACGACAGCGAACATCACAGGAGACTTCAGGAACTCTGGGACGTGTCCATGTTCAAACATCCAGCCTAACCCCTTACCAAGCACATAACCAATGATAACGGCAAATAGGGAAGCTAAGAAGAACATCAGCAACGCATTTCCTGTTACGTCATCCGCCATAAGAAAATCAATGATTTCAAATGCAAATACAGCAAGCAATGCGCCAAACGGATCGACAATAATTCCTTCCCATTTTAAAATGGCAGCAGGACGCGGCTTTAATTTTGCTTGTCTAAGGAGAGGCAAAATAACGGTTGGGCCTGTTACAATAAATAGCCCACCAATCACGAAAGCTACAGCCCAGGAAAGACCCGCAACGTAGTGAGCGGCTAACGATCCTAATAACCACGCAAGAAACGCTCCAATCGTTACAATACGAAAGACAGGTCGTTGAAGTCCTTTCACTTCTCTGAAATCAAGGCTCAAACTACCTTCAAAGAGAATAATCGCAACAGCAATGGAGACGATCGGAGTAAATAAATCTCCAAAGTCTTCTGCTGGCTGGAGCACTCCTAGTATAGGTCCTACTAACAGTCCTACGATGGACATCACGACAATGGCAGGTATACGGAACCTCCAACCTAGCCACTGTGAACCGACGCCTAATGCGCCTATTAGCATAAAATCAAATAAAATCGAGTGAAACATAGGTTCGCTCCTTTATGATCTTGTTAAGTACATGTATGGATTTCATTATCTTACCCATTCAGTCGTACGGACGATTCAAAAAAACACAGATATAGAAATATTCTATACGCGCATCGGCTATCTGTAAATGATTTGGTCTGTAAAATTATTATGACAATCTTAAGAACGAGGAATGTAAGTGAGAAATTACAGCGATACATTAAGACCGTGAGCACTAAAAAACCCCATTTCCCGTGGGTTATGGGAAATGGGGTTTTAAAATTATTTGATCTAGCAAGCAGAAGGTATCATTTGAATGACAATTTTACCTCTTGCATGGTGGGATTCACTCAGTTCATGAGCATCCCTTAACCCTTGCTCACTAAATGGATATTTGTGACCTACGATTGATTTAACTTTTCCTTCAGAGATCAGGTGCGCAATCTGTTGAAGTTGTTCGCCTTTAGGGTTTAAGAAAACATGCTCTGCTTCTACCCCGTACTCTCGAGCTTTGTCTTCATCTGGCACATCCGTAATGGATACAAGCTTCCCACCCTTACGTAATACCTGATAGCTCTGTTCTTGAATATCTCCTCCAAGTGTGTCGAGCACAACATCAAATTCATCTAGGACATCGTAGAAGTTCTCTTCCTTATAATCAATAAAATGATCCACCCCTAACGTCTTCAGGAGTTCTTCATTTTTACCGCTTGCGGTTGTAGCCACATAAGCACCGGCCCATTTCGCTAGTTGGATCGCATAGCTTCCGACTCCTCCTGAACCTGCATGAATCAGAACCTTATCTCCTTCTTCAACGTTCGCTGCATCAAACAAACACTGCCACGCTGTTAGTCCTGCTAACGGCACTGCAGCGGCGTCTTCAAAACTAAGACGTTCTGGCATATGGGCTAATAGGTCTTGTTCTACAGCTACATACTCTGCATACGTACCGTTTGGCGTGGTTGCAGGGCGGGCAAATACACGATCGCCTACCTGGTAACCATCCACGTTGTCCCCTACTTCTTTAATCGTGCCGGCGACATCCCAACCTAGGATGATCGGGAAGTTCCAATCTAACATCTCTTTTAGATACCCTTCACGAACTTTCCAATCAATCGGGTTAATGGACGTTGTATGGATTTCAATTAGTACTTGATCTTGATTTATTTCAGGCGTTGGAACCTCTTTTTCTTTTAATTGATCTTTTCCACCATATTGTTCAATAACAACTGCTTTCATGATGAATGACGCTCCTTTCTGGAATATCTTCTGTACTGTACCCGGAAATGTTTAGAGCTACGCATGAAAGAGCGAATTGCATCGTTTGGATGGAACGAGTGGCGGGGCCCTGAGTGGGTAGCTTGAGCCGGACTGGCGTGGCTTGAGCCGCCCCCGCACCGATTTGAGCCGTTCTCCCCCTACTTGATCCGTCCACGCTTCTTTTGAGTCGTTATTTTTAGCTCTTGAGCCGTTATGTCAAAATCTTGAGCCGCCGCCACCGCACCGACGTCCCACTCAGTAGCCACATAAAAAAAAGATCGCCCGAAGGCGATCTTTTCATTTAGCGAAGTTTTTGATTCTCATATAGTTCTTTCGAAACTTTTGGTGCTAACCAAAGGATCGGGAAGAGGAAGATGGATACGGGTACGGCTGTTACGACAATAAAGGATTGTAGCGCATTAATCGCTCCATCTCCGCCGCCACCGATAAAGAGAAGGATAGCAGCGATGGCCCCCATTAGGATTGACCAGAATACGCGTAAGGAAACTTTCGGGTCACCTTCACCTGATACTGCCATTGCAATCGTATAAGACATGGAGTCTCCCGTTGTAATAACGAAGATAATCGTTAATAACAAGAATAACGGGGAGATGATGCTTGCAAGTGGCAATTGTTCCGTAATGGCAATCATCGCAGCTGGCATTCCTCCGTTACTTAGCTGTTCAGACACAGAACCTGCTACATCCATTTCGTAGAAGATTCCTGCGCCCCCAACGACTGTGAACCAGAACGTTGTAACAAGCGGAGCAATTACACCGACAGCCATGATAATTTCACGGATGGTACGACCTCTTGAGATACGACTTACCAGAATCGCCATCATTGGCGCATATCCAATAAACCAACCCCAGAAGAATACAGTCCAGCTACCTAACCAAGCTGTGTCAGCTCGGAAAGTACTTAGGGAAATAAAGTTCTCTGCATAGAATCCGAATGAAGAAATGAATTTATCAATAATAAATCCACCAGGACCAAAGATCACTACGAATAAGATCAGGCCAATCGCGAGACGCACATTAAAGCTACTTAGCCACTGGATTCCTTTGTGAATTCCTGTAATAGCTGAAATGGTCGCTACCACGACAAGGCCGATGATAATCGCAAGTTGCGTCGCGAACGTATCCGGGATCCCGAATAACGCTTGGAAACCGTAACTTGCTTGTAGTCCTAAGAATCCAATTGGACCAATTGTTCCTGCTGCAACGGCAATGATGGCTGCCGCATCAACGATCGTACCGATGATACTTGTACGAAGTCTCTCACCAAACAAAGGATAAAGAAGCGTTCTTGGCTTCATCGGCATTCCTTTATGATAATACCCATACATCATAACGATCGCACTTAACGTACCAAGGATTGCCCAAGCTAAGAAGCCCCAGTGCATGAAACTTTGAGCCAATGCAGGCATAACCGCTTCTGGCGTCATAGCTTCAATGCCGCTATTAATAGGAGGTACTGTCATGAAATGATACATTGGTTCAGCAGCGGCCCAGAATACGCCCCCGCCTGCTAACAGTGTAGCCATAATAATGGATAACCATTTGAACGTGTTCATCTCTGGTTTTTCCATATTACCAAGTTTCACTTGACCATATTTTGAAAAAGCTACATAAAGAGCAATTATAAAGTTCAATAACATCAAGACTTGCCAGAACGCTCCGAAATACTTAACGGACCAGGCAAACCCTTCATTAACAAATGTTTTAACAAAATCAAGATTAATAATTCCAGCGATAACGAATGCGACTAGTAAACCGCCACTAATTCCAAAGACGGGCCAGTCTATTTTTGAGGTTTTTTCCTCTTGTTTATTCATTTAGGTTACCTTCTCCTTTGAATTTTTTTTGCCTTTCAAACACAGTGACATACTATCTCATACATAAATAGGTCATGTAAAGGAGGAAACTCAGTTCATTCTGAAGAATAGTATTAGCAAAGCACTCCCCTCCTATGCACAATATGGTCTTTCATCTTTCTCTCCCCGCCACTCATATCCTCGAAACGATTTATCCCTATTTCCCACTTTTTTACGTAATTTTATGGAACTTTACCTTTTTCTTCTTCATTTTCTATTCCCGCCCTTTTTTCATCTATTTCCGCTGCTTCTTTCTCATGGTAAGATGGTACAAGATTTTATTTCGCTTTCGTTTAGTACACCTATAAAGGACGGTTGTCTTATGATGGATCACGCACACCGCGTTTTAGAACAGTACTTTGGCTTCTCTTCGTTTCGATTTGGCCAGGAACCGTTAATTGAACATGCTTTAAATAAGAAGAATGCTCTTGGAATTATGCCAACGGGTGGCGGGAAGTCCCTTTGCTACCAAATTCCAGGTCTTCTGTTAGATGGAACAGCTGTTATCATTTCTCCACTTATTTCCTTAATGAAGGACCAAGTGGACTCTTTGAACTCTCACGGTATTACAGCTACGTACATTAATAGTTCCTTATCATACGAACAACAATCTGAACGGATGTTTGATATTCAAAAGGGGCGATATCAGTTTGTGTATGTCGCACCTGAGCGATTCGATTCGGAAGGATTTATACGCTCTCTTCGGCGCACCCGGTTATCTCTTATCGCATTTGACGAAGCCCACTGCATATCGCAATGGGGGCACGATTTCAGACCTAGTTATCGTTCAGTCGTAGGTCAGATCCAGAAGCTTGGCGAGCTACCTGTTGTAATGGGACTGACGGCCACAGCTACAGAAGAGGTCACAAGAGATATACAACGCCTTCTTTCTATTGAAGATCAACACGTTGTGAATACAGGCTTCTCCCGAGATAATTTACATTTTCAGATTGTAAAAGGAAAAGAGAAGCATGATTTCATTCAGGATTATATTCGAACGAGGCCTAAAGAATCGGGGATCATTTATGCAGCAACAAGGAAAGACATCGATCGCTTGCATCAATGGCTCAGCCGCGAAGGGGTTAAAGTGGCTAAATACCATGCAGGTTTATCCGAGCACGAACGTAAGAAGGCCCAGAACCAATTTATCCAGGATGAAGTGACAGTTATGGTTGCGACTAACGCATTTGGCATGGGGATCGACAAGTCCAACGTACGTTACGTCATCCATTATGCTATGCCTATGAACATTGAGTCCTATTATCAGGAAGCAGGACGCGCAGGACGTGATGGCGAACAGAGTGACTGTATCTTGCTCTTCTCGGCCCGGGATATTCACCTTCAAAAATTTCTCATTGAGCAATCGTTGATGGAAGATGAGAAGAAAACCGAAGAATACCAGAAGCTTCAACAGATGGTGAATTACTGCCATACGGATAAATGCCTTCAGGAATACATGCTGACTTATTTTAAAGATCCATTTGAACATGAACCGTGTGAGAAATGCAGCAATTGCCAGCACACAGGGGTTATAAAAGATATCACAAGAGAAGCTCAAATCATTCTGTCTTGTGTAAAGAGAATGAACCAACGTTACGGTTCAGGACTCGTAGCGAAAGTGCTCAAAGGTTCTAAAAGTCAAAAGGTAAGAGAGACCCATTTTCACACGCTTTCGACGTACGGTCTATTATCGAACTTAAGGGAAAAAGATATTACCCAGATGATTCAATTCTTAGTCGCAGAAGGTTATTTGGCTGTAGAAGATGGAAAGTTCCCGCTTCTGAAACTTACGCAGGAATCATTAACCGTCCTTAAAGGGGAGAGAGCGGTTCAAATGATTATCGAAACTGCTCCAACTACACACAGAGAGACAGACGTAAATGAAGATCTCTTTGAAAAATTGCGCATGTTAAGAAAGCAGCTTGCTGAGGAACACAAAATCCCACCCTATGTTGTCTTCTCGGATGCTACGCTGAAAGAATTTTGTCTGGTGAAACCTCAAAATAAAGCAGACATGCTTCAAGTAAAAGGTGTCGGTGAGAAGAAATTCGAGCAATATGGAGTCATATTCCTTGAAGCTCTTCAAGAAGAAACGCATCAATATTCCTAAACGAATGACTCTGTTATAGTTTAGTGTTGTTATTTTATAGGCTTGTTCAATACCCAAAGCTGAGACATTTAAGTGTAGATGGGGCCGTCTTTATTGAGTGCTTAGGGTGTCTGGGGAACGACTCGCTTTCCCGAACCACCTTACGCTCAGACTAGCGCTAACGAAAACATTCTCACTTTCCGGTGCTCCATATTACAGAACCAAACGAAGAAAACTCCGATTCTGGTTCAGAATCGGAGTTTTCTATCTGCTAGGCCTGCTCAGCTACTTGTTGAACGAATTGATGAATCTCTTCTCTAGAGTAGTGCTCAGGCACACCTGGCTTTTCGTATAAATAGGTTGTAATACGTTCCACATCTGTCGTATAAGCTTCCATAAATCCTCGAATTAACATCGCAAGATAAGGAGTAGATGGCCGAGTGATAGTTTGTTCACTTAGTGGTTTCGGATTGGTAAACGTAAAGATTGGGTACCCTTCTTGATTGCCCGCATGAAGAAGATTGCCATAGTAAGAATCTTCATCAATAACAAGCGATCCTTCGTTTAACACTTGTTCAATATCCACTTCCATATCCTCTACGCCATTTTCCTGGCGGACGACGTCTTCGAATTGCTCTTCTGTAATGAGATACATTCTTCCCCAAGTTTCTGTCTGTTCGTCTTTCACTGTATCAATAAAAGCACCCGCTCCGTCCCAGCGGTCAGACCATCCTGAGAAGTAAAGCTTATAGGGTAAGCTTACAGGGCTATTCTTCAGGGGGAGGGTACAATCCCGGCTACCCACTTCTCTTCTGTTGGACCCAGGTGGTTGCCCTCCTTCAATATAACAGCGGAACCGATTTTCAAATAGGTTTGATCCGAAACTTGCATACCATACGTAGTTGTCTTGCTTGCTCATTATTCTCCACCCTTTTCTGTAATGGTTCTGTTACTAGTTGTTGACTATCATGTATTTTCATATAAATCCTCGTATATATCACGTGAAGCTGAGAATTAACAATCGGGGTGGTCCGTTATGTTTGCTGAGCGCTCGGGCTTGCTCGGGGACCACTCGCTTTCCTACGGGGAGCCGGGAAGCCTCCTCGTTCGCTCACTGAAGTGAACCCCAAATTTAGGACTTCTATTTGTTAGAAATTGTTAGTTATGCAGCTAGTTGATGCTTTTCTCTATAAGAGATTGGACTTGTTTTCAATTTGGATTTAATTCGATCATGGTTATAGTAATGCATATATTCATCAAGCTCTTGTTTGAAGTGATCTACACTATTAAATTCGCTTATGTAAAGGAATTCTGACTTCATAATTCCAAAAAAGTTTTCCATGACGGCATTGTCGAGACAGTTTCCTTTGCGAGACATACTTTGTGTAACGCCATATTCTTTAAGAGCTGTGCGGTATTGAGGCATTTGGTAATGCCAGCCTTGGTCTGAGTGTAAGAGAAGGTCATCGCCTTCTTTAAGGCGTCCTAGAGCCTTGTATAACATCTTTTCTACTAAAGAATAGGTAGGGCGATGGCCAATCGTGTATCCGATCACTTCTCCGTTATAAAGATCTAAAACAGTAGATAGGTACAGCTTTTCACCAAATACTTTGAACTCCGTGATATCTGTAACCCATTTCTGATTAGGAAATTCGGCTTCAAAGGCGCGTTCTAACAGGTTTTGAGCGATTTGGCCAACTTTCCCTTTATAAGATTTATATTTTTTCACACGAACCACACTTGAAAGACTCAATTCTTTCATTAGACGATAAACTTTCTTGTGGTTTACATGATGCCCTGTGTTCTCTAATTCTTGTTGAACACGTCGGTATCCATAACGACCTTTATGTTTATGGTAGATGGACATGATGCGCTCTTTTAAGCCTTGATCTGGATCAGGTTTATTGATTTTGGAAAGATGGTAGTAAAAATTACTTCTAGATAAACCAGCCATCTTAATTAATTCGTGAAACGGATAGGTGGACCTTAATTCATTCACTACTTGCGTTTTTTCGCTTTTGGTGATTTTTCCTTTTCGTGAATTAAGGTTCTTAACTTTTTTAGATAAGCGTTCTCCATACGTAGGTACTCGACTTCTTTTTGAATAGCTTCAGTATCTATTGCCTGGTCTTTTTTATCATTTTTCTGGTTGTTGGTTTCTTCTGATGACATTCTGGCAGCCCTCTCTTTAGGTGATTCGAGGGCTGCCATACCGCCTTTTTTCCATTTCTTCTTCCACCTACGGACCATAGAGGGATCCGGGATCTGAAAAATGGCTGAGGCAGCCCGAATCGAATAACTCGATTTTTCGATAAATTGAACAATCTTCAGTTTAAAGGCAGCCGTGTAATTTGTATAGAGGAAATGGAAAGCTTGTTCCCCATGATAAGTATATAATTGAACCCAATATCGGATAACCGAGTTGTCAATGTTTAACCGCTTTTCTAGATCGCGATAACTTACGCCACCATTTATATACTCTTGGGCAGCTTGAAGCTTTTCGGTGGGAGTAAATCTTCCCATAAATGATCCCCCTATTTTTGTCCTAAGATAGGGGGGCACTTCACACGCTCTCTGCGGGGTCTCCCCTAGCTCCTTACCCCGCGGGAGTCTCGCAGTCCCCGAGCAAGCCCTAAGAATAAGTGGATGAACGGACCCGCGTCTTATATGGGGAGAATCTATTTCCCCCAAATGTCACGTTTTCGTTCACCATAATATTGCTAAGGTGGGACTGGAAACTGCGAGACTCCCGTGGGCAGAAGAGCCTAGGTGAGACCCCGGAGGCCGGCCTGCCGGCTGAGGAGGCTCACCAGCTCCCCACAGGAAAGCGAGTAGTTTCCAGTCCCACCTTACACCCCATTAAGCTAACGGAAACATTCCCTACACTTATATTCTTCATTATTCTAACAATTCTTTATCTTTTAAAAAACCCATCCCCCTTTTCATAACAGATCATATATTCATGAAAAAACGCTTAGAGTGCTTGACTCTAAGCGTTTGAATCGGACGTATTTACTTTCTAATCCATGGAAAGTCTGTTCCGAATTTGTTAGCAAATTCTTTAGATACACTACGGCGTGCTTTACGTTGAGTGGCACGGTCTGCGGCTCCGTCGTGTAACCATTTTTCCTGTTCTGTTTCAGGATAAACCGGAGGAACTTTAGATGGGTTATTATTTTCATCAACGGCAACCATCGTTAAGAAGGATGTCGCACATACTTTTCGTTCTCCAGAAAGAAGTTCTTCCTTAACAGCTTTTACGAACACTTCCATTGATGTATTCTTTGTCCAAGTGACAAAAGCTTCTAGACAGATCGCATCCCCTGCGTTTACAGGGTATAAGAAGTCAACAGAGTCTGTAGAAGCGGTAACGACGTTACAACGGGCGTGACGGGTAGCAGCGATGGCTGCGACGTCATCGATGTAAGCCATTAACTGACCACCAAACAGTGTTCCGTGGTTGTTCGTATCTGTAGGTAAAACGTGAGAGTTCTTAACAACTAGTGATTCAATACAAGGTTTTTTATCCATATCGACTGCCTCCTCTATATCTCCATTCATAGTATACCAACAATATTTCGTTCTATGTTTACCTGTTTGAAAAGGGAAAGAAGATAACTTATATGGGAACGTTCCCTTACCGGTCCTCTCTCACACTTCTTTTTCATGATAAAGCGGTTCCATTTAGAAACAGAGGTGAAGCGAGGAGACAAAACCAACAAAAAAACGCTTAGAGTGATCTTCTAAGCGTTCCCCTTTAATTTAAGTACATTTAATCAAGTGGTTTTGTATCATAGCTTGATCCCGTCCAGTCGGTGAGGTCGGATATGGTTTGCCATAGTTTTGGGTAAAACTCATACTTCACACCGCGCTCAAGAGCTTGAGCCGGAATGCCTTTCAAGCTTTGAGTATTTAATCCAATCATACGTTTTACGAGTTGGATATGCGAATGTCTGAAAGATTGAAAGTTCTCATCAAAACGGATGAGCGCTTGTAAAAGTTCAAATAAAGCGCGATGTTGCTCAGGGTCCTTGTGAACATCAAGCGGCGTAAGGCCTCTTGTCTTCAGTAACTGCTCGCAAGGTGCCCATAGCGTGGGACCTAATCGTAACACTTCATTAAAGCCAGGCGAGTCCTGGCCGCTTCCCTGCCCTAATGCGAGTCGGATGGTATGATAATCTTTCGGGCTAATCACTTTCACCATGTCGAACACATTAGGAAGGTGATCTAAGTGCATATTGACTCGTCTTAGCTGATCTGTTGCTTCTTCAACTTCGTTTTGTTTCATGTGAGCATCGGCCAGGTGGATATATTGAATCATCAATTTGAAATGAAGTTCCGCTATCTGGTGAATCATTTGAAAGGTCAATTCATCCTGACACGCTAAATCCTCTTCTGATTTTTGGAGCGATAACAACTCTTCTGTGCGAATGTATTTCTCATAATCCGTTACGACTTTCCCCTTTGAACCACTCATGCTTTATCCCCTTTCTCCCTTAAACATGCTGATTTCAACTAGCCGATTAGGCAATGACACCTCTTTTATTCTCATACTTTTCATAAAGCTTTTGTTCCATTATATCCTCAAGAATTTGAATCGTTTCCCACACTTCTACATAAGACGTGTAAAAGGCGATCGGAGCCAAACGAATAACATTTGGAGAGCGGAAGTCTGGGATGACACCTTTATCTTTTAACGCTTTACATATACGGGCGGCTTCTTTATGTTCCAGGCAAACATGGCCGCCACGTCGTTCATCTTCCATAGGGTTACCGATTGTAAACTCATATCCCTCTAGTTTGGATTGGAGTAAATCCATCATGTACTTCGTGCTGGTCAGTGACTTTTCACGAATCTGTTCAATTCCTGCTTCATGGAAAAGTTCAAGGGATCCAATAAGGGGCGCTACACTTAACAAATGAGGCGTGCCGATTTGGAAAGCCCCTGCTGTCTGTGCAGGTTCGAAGCTATGATTCATATCAAACTGTTTCTCTTTGTCAGACCCAAACCAACCGCTTAGCCCCGGCTTCTGCCCTAAATGGCGTTCGTGTACGAATAGCCCCCCCACACCTCCTGGACCACTGTTTACATATTTGTAGTGGCACCAATAGGCAAAATCTACGTCCCATTCATGGAAATGATGAGGAACAACCCCAACAGAATGACATCCATCAAAACCAATAAGAATGCCCCTTTTATGAGCCTCGTCTGTCAGGCGCTTAATATCAAGAAGTTGGCCACTTCGGTAAAGGACGGTTGGGAGTACGATCAGAGCAACATCCTCGGTCATCGCTTCTATGATATCCTCTTCTTTAATCTCACGGCCATCCCGGCTTGTGACTTGAATGAAGTGATCCTCGGGATTGTAGCCCTTCAACTCAAGCTGACTTTTAAGAGCGTAAATATCTGAAGGAAAATTCAGCTCATCCGCTAAGATCTTGGTACGATTACCCTTTGGTTGGTAAAACGTAGACGCAAGTTGGTGCAAGTTCACAGTGGTTGAGCCGGTCACGATCACTTCATCATCTTCCCCACCTATTAACCCGGCTACTTGTTCTCCTAGTTGTTCAGAAAGGTAATACCACGGATGTTCTCCCTTGCTCCAGCCATCAATCCCTAACTGCTTCCAGGAATCCAGTATTCGAAAGACAGATTTCTCAGCACGCTTTGATAATAGACCAAGCGAATTTCCATCCATATAAAGCGTACCTTCCTGTATGTAAAATTCGTTACGAAAATGCGATAACGGATCCTGCCGATCTAACTCTTCAGCATATTCCTTCGAAGTATCCATGTAACCCTCTCCCTTTCTCGTATATGTTAAGCCTAATCGATTTATGAAAACGCTGTCAATTAATGATCTATCCTTATTCTATCTGTATGGAAGGCAACTTTATTTTGAGCGTAAAGTGGTTTTGTTTATAAGTAAAATCAAGGTGTCCATGCCTTTTCTGAACAATGGATTGAATCGATGTAGCACCGTATCCTCGTTCTCCTGTCTCGGCTTTCGTGGTTGTTGCCGGAATATGATAAAGCCGATCGAGTACCCAATTTGGAACGGGGAGTGTGTCATTTCGAATGGTGAGGATATAGAACGCACTTTTCTTTTGTAATTTAGCGATTACCTGCCCTTCCTCCCCAACTGATTCCTGAAACTGCTGCGCTGCTTCTAAAGCATTTGATAAAGCATTCCCTAGTAGTACAACGATCTCTTCTTGAGGAAGAGGTAGCTTTGAAGCAGGCACTTCAAATTCATACCTGAGCTGAATCTTCCTATCTTTCGCCTCACGATGATAGGAATGCAATACGCCAGCTACAGCACTCTTTTCGCCAGATACGGATGTACTGAGCTGTTCAAACTCCCCGACAAGGTCCTCCATATACTGAATCGCTTCTTGATGGTGCCCTTGTTCTAACATGTACTGCAAACTGCTCAAATGCTTTACATAGTCATGGCGTTCCCGCCTTAAATCCAGAAGCACCTGATCGGTTTGCTTAATGGTTGTTTCCCTTGTTCCGAGCCTATCTTCCCAAGTTAGATGGTTGCTCTTCCATTTATAACGACCATACTCTAAGAGGGAAACACACCCTAAAACGATGATCGGCTCTAACCACGATAACGGGAAGAGATACACGAGGAGCAATAGGAATGACACCACGTTTAACGCCCATAACCCTTCAGGCTCTTTTATATGAAGATATCGTTGAAACCAGCGGGGCTTTTGATAGGAGACAAATAGGATCAGGGCCATGATTATAAACGGGGAAATCCAGACCGCATAAATGTGTTGAAGGGCTACGGCTATATGAACCATCCCTAAACTAAAAGCAATGAGGCTGTTCTTAGACCTTTTCACTTAACTCACAACCTAAAAATAATAATTTTGTATATAATCTAACTGATCTTTCGTGATCATGGCTTTCTCATTTGTTCCATCAAATGCTACGGTGTACGAATTCTTGGCATACAACGAGAAGTTGGTCACGTAATGGATGTTGATGATAAACGACCGGTGGGAACGAATGAAATCACGTTCTCTGAGTTCACCTTCTAAGTCCCCAAGTGTTTGATAGGTTTGAACGGTTTGAGTCTTCGTATAGATCGTCGAAGAACGCCCTGTCCGTTCAATAAATATAATCTCTTTTTTTGGTAAAATATGAATCTCAGACTTTTGTTTGATGAAGAGGCGACCCTTCATTTCAGTCGATCGCGTCTTTTGGATATAACGCTCTAAAGACTGCACTAAACGTTCTTTCCTATACGGCTTCATAATATAGTCATGTACGTTTAACTCGAACGCATGGACAGCATAGACGCTATTCGCCGTTACGAAGATCACATCAATATCTAAAGCATGCGTGTGGATTAGGTCTGCTAATTCATACCCTGACAATTCGGGCATTTCTATATCAGCTATAAGCAGGTCAATCGTTTCTTTCTTCACTTGGCGGTAGGCTTCCTCTGCTGATGTAACGGCAAACACAATTTCTGTCCCTTCCACCTGCTTCGTAATACTGTGCATTTTCTCTAAATCGATAGCCCGATCATCTACTATGCCGATTCTTATCATGTCGATGGTCTCCTTTAAGAAAATAACAACTTAATTGTAACATCTTCCCATACCCCATAGAACGTTTCACGACCGAAAAAGGCATTTTCACGACATGATGACAGAAATACTCTTTTTCATCGCTTATGATAAATCTAACAAACCGAAACAAGGAGGATCATTGATGATTGAAATACATGATGTAACGAAGAAATTTAAAACAAAAAAAGTGAGTGTTACCGCCTTAAACCACGTGTCTTTTACTGTTCCTGCCGGTAAAGTCGTGGGATTACTAGGGGAGAACGGAGCAGGTAAAACAACGTTACTGCGTTGCATCGCTACGCTACTCACACCTACAGAGGGCACAATTACCGTTGATGGGTTCAACGCGGCGACGAATCCAAATGAGGTGAAGCGAAGAATCGGCGTACTATTTGGTGGTGAAACAGGACTATATAACAGACTGACGGCCCGCGAAAATCTCACCTACTTCGCTAATTTATACGGACTATCCAAGCATGAAGCAAAAGTTGCCATTGAGGAACTGGCTGTGAAATTTGGAATGCGCGAATATTTAGATCGTCGCGTAGGCGAATTCTCAAAAGGGATGCGCCAAAAGGTCGCTATATCAAGGACCCTTATCCATGACCCGGACATCATCCTCCTTGATGAGCCGACTACTGGTCTTGATATCACGTCTTCCAATGTATTCAGACAAATGATCCTCCAGCTCAAACACCAGGGCAAAACCATTCTTTTTTCGAGTCACATTATGGAAGAAGTTCAAGCGCTTTGCGATTCTGTCGCTATGATTCATAAAGGGCAACTGGTCTACAAAGGGAATCTTAACGCTCTATACCATGAAGAAGATACACAAGACCTTAATTTTATCTTTATGTCTAAATTAGCACGAGGTGAAACAGCATGATTTGGAATATGTATGTGAAGGAAATGAAAGATGTATTCAGGGATCGACGCACGCTACTTATGATCGTCTTTCTTCCTCTTATTCTACTGAGCGGGCTTGTATTCTTTTACGAAAGCTTAATGAACGATGATAAGAGTGAAACGTATACCGTAGCCATCCCTTCTGAACTAAGCGAAGAGGGAAAAGCATTCTTTAGCGATATGCCCACGATTGAACTAGACGTATTCGATGATCCAAAAGGCATCGTGGACGAAGGGGAAGCAAGTGTCGCTCTCCTGACGGAACCAGACTTTTTCGAATCCCTTGGAGAAAAGGAAATGGCCGAGGTCACATTATACGGGGACTCAATGAGCCAGGATGCTTCCTATGTAATGAATATGATTGAATCAACATTTTCCATAGCAGAACAGGAGATTGTGAACGAACGATTAGCTGCAAACAATGTAGATGAAACCATTTTAGAAGCTTTTCAGGTAAAACGTGTAGAGCCGAGCTACAATGACGCGAACGGAAGCTCCCTTGCATTAATCTCCATGCTCCTGCCTATGGCCTTCTCCATTGCCATTGTATCTGGAGCAAGCTCAGCAGCTATGGATCTATTTGCTGGGGAAAAAGAGAGAAAGACAATGGAATCTTTATTGATGACTCCAGTGGACAGAAGTAAAATCCTCATTTCTAAGTGGCTCACCATCTCCACCATTGGAGCCTTGACCGGCATTCTCGCTGTGATTCTGATTGTGATTGAAACGATCTTCTTTACTGAGAAAATGAAGGCCGCGTTCTCCATTAATGAAGGCATGGCTTTAGTCATCGTGACTACTTTGGCCATGACCGTTCTGTTCGCTCTATTTATCGCTGCCCTTCTCATGGTCATCAGCATCATTGCCAAAAGCATCAAAGAATCCCAAAGCTACATCGCCCCCGTATCGATGTTATCCATCGTACCCATGTTCTTTATCACGAGCATGGGGGTAAAAGAATTTACGGTTGTGGATTTTATCTTACCGTTTATGAACCTGTATGCCATACTAAAACAACTCCTATACGGCATCACTGACATCACAAACATCGCCCTAACCCTAGGAAGCACGGCGGTTTATGTGCTAATCCTATTCGCCATTGCGAGGGTTTTATTTATGAAGGACCGATGGGTGTTATAAGAAAAGCGGAGGGGGCTTGCCAGGGGCGTACGGATAAGCAAGCTACTGGAAGTCTGTGTAGCAGACTGGAAGTAGATTGCTTATCTCGCTAGCCCCTAGCCCCCGGAGCTGGATCTAGCCAAGAAAAGCGGAGGCGACTGCTTAGGGAAAAGTGGAAGTTCGATTAAAACCGCCGCGTCCTGCGGGCTCTGTTACCTTTTCCAAGATTATTTACCTTAAAAAGTCACAGATCATCCCTATCTGTTACCTTTCCACGCCTCTCCACTACTAAAAGGTCATAGATTCCCATTATCTATGACCTTTCTAGAGTTTAGCGCCGTTGAAAAGGCACAGATGGGGCTTTTCTATTCCCTTTTAGACCTTTTTGGAGGGTAAAAGGGAATAGATGAACAGTGATATTGGAGGATTAGACTTTATCAAATCTTCTTTACCCTTACAGACTACATCAAGTAAAAAACACGCATTGATTCCCCAAACGGAAATCAACGCGTGTTTTTTATTGTTTCGATTCTTCTATAATGGTCGACAACTCTTCCCAACGTTCCATCGCTTGTTCGAGTTGTTCTTCTAATTGCTGCATTTCATCCATTAATTCTTGCGCACGAACGGCATCACTGCCTGTTGCAGTAATTTCAGATTGAACTTCTTCATAACGAAGCTCTAACTGTTCAATCCGGTCCTCAATGGTATTCCATTCTTGTTGTTCATGATAGGAAAGCTTCCGGCGTTTTTGGCGCTTATGAGGAGAAGCTTTCTTTTCTTCTTTTGCCTTCTGGCGTTCCGCCGCTAATGCTTCGCCTTCTTCTTCTTTACGAACTTCAAGGTATTCCGTGTAATTCCCTTGGAATCTTCGAATACGGCTGTCTTCAAATGCGATCAAATGATCGACTACTCGATCTAGGAAATAACGATCGTGAGAAACCGTGATGACGACGCCAGGGAAGGCATCCAAGTATTCCTCAAGGATCGTCAACGTTTGCGTATCCAGATCATTTGTTGGCTCATCGAGCAGTAATACATTTGGTTCTTGCATTAAAACTCGCAGTAAATAAAGACGGCGACGTTCGCCACCTGAAAGCTTCGAAATATACGTCCATTGCATATAACGAGGGAACATAAATCGTTCAAGCATCTGCTCTGCGGTAATCGTATCTCCTTCAATCGTGTGGACGACTTCCGCCTCTTCTTTAATGTATTCGACGACACGGAGTGTTTCATCCATTTCTTGATGGTCCTGTGTGTAGTAGCCGACTTTAACGGTTTGACCAGTAGAAATCTCGCCCTCATCTGGCTCAATCTTTCCTGCAATCATATTAAGGAGTGTCGTCTTCCCGCTTCCGTTCGGCCCAATAATACCAAGGCGCTCACCTGGCACAACAAGATAATTGAAATCATCAACAACCGTTTGACCTTCATAAGACTTTGTGACGCCTTCAAGTTCAAATACGTCATTGCCTAATCGGGTTGATCCAATTGCGATATCCACTTCTCCATCTGATTTGTCCACTTTTTGATCGCGAAGTGCTTCAGCGCGGTCTTTTCGGGCTTTTTGCTTCGTGCCTCGTGCTTTCGGACCTCGTCGTAACCACTCGAGTTCTCGACGGAGCGTGTTCTGGCGCTTTTGCTCATTCGCTCTTTCAAGCTCTTCACGTTCTGCTTTTTTCTCTAAGAACACTTCATAGTTCCCGTCATAAATGTAGAGGTTTCCTTTATCCAATTCGTAAATACGATTTGTGACACGATTTAAGAAGTAACGGTCGTGCGTTACAACTAAAAGGGAGCCTTTATATTGGCTCAGGAAGCTTTCCATCCATTCAATTGTTTCATTATCAAGGTGGTTAGTCGGCTCATCTAAAATAAGCAGATCAGCTGGCTGAATCAATGCTTTTGCGATGGCGACACGCTTCTTCTGACCACCAGATAAAGATCGAACAGGATGATCGAAATTCCGAATGCCCAATTTGGTTAAGATCGTTTTCGCAACAGTGTTCGCTTCCCATGCGTCATGTTCATCCATTTTCTGCTGAGCTTGATAGAGGCGTTCTTGTTTCTTTTCATTCGTAGGATCTTCTTCGAGTACGCGCAATGCTTGTTCATACTGGCGCATCGTTTTCATGATCGTCGAATCGCCGTAATAGATCTGTTCAAGCACAGATAAGTCTGCTTCTAACTGAGGTTCCTGGGGCAAATACTCGATGTGGAAGTCATTCGCATGATCCATCGTCCCTTTTTCCGCGGAATCAACGCCTGCTAATACTTTCAGAAGTGTTGATTTCCCCGTACCGTTCACCCCGATTAATCCAATACGCTCTCGTTCTGCTATGGTAAAGGAAATCTCGTTAAAGAGTTCTTTCTCGCCGTACGTTTTATATAAATTTTCTACTGATAAAATACTCATATGTAGCCCTTCCTTTATCTAGACGTTTCCGGTTTAGTAGATCTTTTTGACGCGGCCTACTTGTCCATCTTCAAGCCTTACCTTAATGCCATGAGGATGAGAACTGGATTTCGTTAATAGATCCTTCACAATGCCGTGTGTCAATTTACCCGTTCTTTGGTCTTGTTTAAGTACAATATCTACTTCTTTACCTGGCTGAATATCTTTTCGATTCTGTCCGTTCATTTTTTCGCAACTCCCATATCTTTGTAGTATGTCTCATTATAAAGGATTTTGTGAATAAAAAACACAAGGAGAGGTCACGATCCACCTCCTGAGCACTTTTCTTTTGATCTCCACACCCCACGTGGTATAACTATATCCACGGTCATAGACCGATACTCGCATAAATTCATGAGAGACGTTTAAACTAAGTTGCATTGACTTCAAGGAGGTTCATACAATGAGTAACAAAAAAGTATTAATGGTCGTAACCAACCATACAAAAATCACAGATGATCATAAAACAGGCCTATGGCTTGAAGAATATGCGGTTCCCTATAACGCATTCAAAGAAGCTGGATATGATGTAAAAGTTACAAGCATCCAGGGCGGAGAGGTTCCTCTTGACCCGAACAGTATTCCAGAAGAAGAAGTAAAAGAGTGGGCAGAAGCACAAGAGCAGCTTAAAGATACCGCACAATTATCAAAAGAAGATGCGAATGGCTTTATTGGAATCTTCCTTCCAGGTGGTCATGGAACGATGTTTGACTTCCCGGAAAGTGAGACTCTACAATATGTCCTTCAGCAACATGCTGAAAAAGGAAATGTAATTGGGTCTGTTTGTCACGGTCCAAGTGGTCTTGTAAACGCAACGTATGAAAATGGCCAACCGATTGTTAAGGGTAAAAAAGTTACTGGTTTCACCGATTCTGAAGAAATCGGCATGAATCTAGATCAGCATATGCCTTTCATGCTTGAAACAGAATTACGAAACAAAGGCGCTAATTTCTCTAAAGGAGAAGACTGGTCTGTCCACGCCGTACGTGATGGCAACCTAATTACTGGTCAAAACCCGATGTCTAGCGAGAGCGCGGCAGTGAAAATGGTTGAAGCGTTAAACGAAAAATAAATGCAAGTAAAAAAGGAGCGCAGTCTGTTTTTGTACAGACTGCGCTTTTTTCATACTTTATAGTTCTTTTACTTTATAAACGTCACGCGTTGCTACTAAATCCGCTGTGTTTTCCCGATAGGTTTTGTAATGATCGGATTCAATATGGTGATTCAATGCATCCATGTTTTCGTACTGCTCGTGTAACACGATTGTCTCATCTTCAATGGATTTGTGCAGGTCATACTGCAAACAACCCTCTTCTTGTCTTGAAGACTGCTGAGCCTTTCTTAGCTCTTGTACCAACTGTTCTTCAGCTCCCTTTACAGGTGTGAAGATCGCTGTAATTGAAATCTTGTCCATTCTCATCACTCGCTTTCTGTTCTAACCTGCCCTAAACCTATCACAGGCTATTCGCATTTCCTACAAATCCGCTTGTTTATGAGAACCTAATGGGAATTGGAGACGGAAGACCGCTCCGCCTTGTTCCCTGTTACTGACATGAATGGTACCCTGACTTCGTTCAACAATGGCTCTTGAAATGGCCAATCCAAGACCCGTTTCGCCTTCTTTCCCTTTTACGAAACGGTGGAATAGTTGTGGAAGTAGATCTTCTGGTACCCCTTCCCCATCATCCTCGATTTCTAAAACGAACTGACTCGTTTCTGCATATGCACGCAAACTTACAACAGATTTCGCATGCCTGATTCCGTTTCCGACAATATTAATCAGAGCTTGAAGCATCTTTTCTTCGTCCACGTACAACTGTTGATTATCTTCTACCGTCACCTTTAAGGAAACGCCGTTTTCCGTGGCAAGGAAATACATCCGTTCCTTCGTTTCTTCTAATAGTTGACCAGCATCCATATAATCAGGGTTGTAAATGCCGTCTTCACTGTCTAGTTTGGCTAACAGAATAATTTCATTCACGATTTTCTTTAATCGATCGCTCTCTTTCACGATAAGATCCAGACTACGGTCGGCTGCGTCTCCTTCAAAAACTCCATCTTTTACACCTTCTGCATATCCTTGAATCGTCATCAGAGGCGTTTTTAATTCATGAGAAGCATTTTGGAAAAAGTGTTTCTGAGAGCGGATATACTGATCCAATTCTTTAGCCATATCCATTACACTCTGTTCAACCTCTCCGATCTCTCCACTCGCATTGATTCGCTTAATATCACTGAATTGACGATTCTCAATTTTCTTCACTTCCCGCTTCAAACGACTTAACGGCGTAACCAGACGCTTCGTTAATAAGTAACTAAACAATATCGTAATCCCAATCCCAATGACGAAGACAATCATCATCCGGACAGCAAACACCGATTGAATGGCTTGAAGCTCTTCTAGAGGTGTAGCCAGGATCAATAAGTACTCTTGACCTTGAAAGCGATAGCCAAGTTTTGACACAACATAGTTGTCTCCATTCATCTTCCGGAGTCCTTTTTGTTCATCTTTTGTTTCAAATTCAGATGCCCAGCTCCGGGCTGTTGATTCCGGAAGATTTGTCGCAAGTGGGGAGTTTTCATCAGGATCCATAATCAATATTTTATAATCATTGCTCTCAATTAAACGATTCAACTTCCCTCTTCCAGAAGGATCTTCATATAAAAAATTTAATATTAAGTTCCCATTCGTTTGAAGCTCATCTTGCTGATCTTGAATCAAGATATCGAGTAATAAGGAGTAGATAAAGAAAGCCGTAACCGACATGATAATGACTAACAAAGCAGTAAATGCCGCATTTAACTGATAAAGGAGCTTCATAGATTACGCCCCTTGTTCCCTTAAACGGTAGCCATATCCCCAAACCGTTTCAATCGGTACATCATCGAACTTCTTACGTAGCCGCTTCACTAGATCATCAACAGCTCGGTCACTTCCAAAGTAATCATCGCCCCACACTTTGTGAAGAAGTTCTTCCCGAGAAAAAGCCCGATTCGTTTGCGAGACCAGTATTTGAAGTAAGCTGAACTCCTTAGCGGTCACTTCCACCTCTTCTCCCTGCCAAAAAACTCTTCGCTCTTCAACAGAAAGCGTGAGATCTCCATTCTTCAAGGTTTGTCCGCTTCCTTCTGCAGGAGCTTCTTTATCCTGATACTTCTCCCAGCGCTTTACC
This sequence comes from Pontibacillus chungwhensis, assembly GCF_030166655.1. Classification (GTDB taxonomy): domain Bacteria; phylum Bacillota; class Bacilli; order Bacillales; family BH030062; genus Pontibacillus. Next base: position 3,981,739 of record NZ_CP126446.1, read on the forward strand.
ATTCGATTTACACGCGCCACAAGTTCCCGAGGACTAAAAGGCTTCGTCAAATAATCATCGCTCCCAAGCTCTAACCCAAGTACTTTATCGACTTCTTCATCTCTAGCTGAAATGATTATTATCGGCACGTCTGATTCCTGACGAATTTTACTGCAAAAATCATATCCATTCATCCCCGGAAGCATAATATCGAGCACCCATAGATCAGGAGGAGCATCCTGCCATAAATCCCAAGCTTTTTCGGCGGTATCCACACTACTGGTCTCGTAACCTTCCTTGTGTAGATAAGCTTCCACAATCTCTCGAATATGAGGATCATCTTCCACAATCCCAATCGTTGCATTCTTCATGCTTCATCCTCCTTTACTCTTCATTTTCTTTTATTGTGCCATATTATAGCATGGTCGTCCTAACCTAGACTTGTTCCTTTTATGTTATCAGCTATTGGGGCCCTGCACGACGTGGGGGCGTTCGGTGTGGGCTATTGACGTGGCGGTCTTAGTCAGCCCTACAGGATGTAGGGTCGTTCGACGTTGGCTATTGACGTGGCGAACTTAGTCGAACTTCCTTTTTACCTGAACCCCCGCCTTCGCTTTTCTTCGGTGTCTAGCTACGGCGGGGAGGGCCTAGCGAGATAAGCAAGCTACTTCCAGTCTGCAAGCAGACTTGCAGTAGCTTGCTTATCCGTACGGCCCTGACCACCCCCGCCTTCGCTTTTCTTGTGTCTTCCACACTTTTTACACATTTGTTCCGAAGATTTGCCAAAGGTAATGGTTAGAATATGAAGTACAAGATATTTAAAGAAATCAATTTACTATATAGAAAGGTGGTTACTTGCATGAATGAGCAGTTTGATAATGAACAGGTTGAGAGGCGTCGGGATGATCAGCGTAGTTATTATGGTTGGTTAGTACGGTTTGCTTCGACTGCTTTTATTGTAACGGTATTACTTGTAGGAGGAGCTTTTGCGTTATTTAAATTGAACGTCTTGCCTCTTGAGTCGAATGTTTCTGCACAGGATTCACCAAAGAGTAACGGAGAAGGCATTACCATTGAGCAATCGAAATCGGAAGGGAACTCTTCTGATGTAGTGCAAGCTGTAAATCGGGTATCTGATGCAGTTGTGGGCGTAACGAAATATGAACAATCCCAGTTGTTTGCTGAGAATAATAAAGCTGGTACAGGTTCAGGTGTCATTTACAAGAAAGAAAACGGTGAAGCTTATATTGTGACGAATCACCACGTTATTGAGAATGCCCAATCCATTGATGTTACGCTCAGTGACGGTGAGAAAGTAGAAGCGGAACTTTTAGGTAGTGACTCGTTAACAGACTTAGCTGTATTAAAGATTGATGCGGAACATGTTAAGCAAGTGGCGGAATTTGGATCTTCTAGCAATCTACAAGTCGGAGAAACGGCTATTGCGATCGGGAACCCACTTGGTCTTGAATTTGCAGGATCTGTTACAAAAGGTATTATTAGTGGACTTGAACGCACAATGCCAGTTGATTTAAACAAAGATGGACGCGCTGATTATCAGACTGAAGTCATTCAAACAGATGCAGCCATCAACCCTGGTAACAGTGGCGGTGCTTTAATTAACAGTGCAGGTCAGGTAATTGGCATTAACTCTATGAAGATTGCCGAGGAAAAGGTTGAAGGCTTAGGCTTCTCTATTCCATCTGAAACGGCAAAACCTATCATTGAAGATTTAGAGAAAAACGGCGAAGTATCCCGTCCATTTATCGGCGTATCCACTATGGATCTTTCAACTGTATCTGCTTATCACATTGAAAATACACTGAAACTTCCTGGGGATATTAATGGTGGTGTCCTTGTAGCTGATGTTGAGCAAGGTTCTCCTGCCGATCAAGCTAAGCTTCAACAATATGACGTGATTGTTGGCGCAGATGATCAAGAGATCTCAAACTTAGTGGACCTACGCAAGTATATGTATGAGGAAAAAGAGGTTGGCGACTCTATGGAACTGTCCTTCTATCGTGACGGTGAGAAACAGTCAGCTACCATTACCCTATCTGAATAAAAAGGAGTTTTACGATGATGAAAAAGAAAGTAATTGGATTTTGTGTGGCAGCGCTGGGAGCTTTAACGCTCTCGGCCTGCAGCAATGCCTCAGCTGATGGGGACGTAGTTGCTGAAACCGCTAATGGAAACATTACAAAAGATGAGTTTTATAATAAGCTCGTTGATCAATACGGGGATGCTGTTCTGAAAGAAATGCTCTATGACACTGTTCTTTCAGAAGACTTCTCTGTATCTGAGAAAGAAGTCCAAGCTGAAGTGGATAAAGTGAAAGACTCTTATGGAGAACAATTCGAATCCGCTTTGCAACAGAACGGATTCAAAGACGAAGCTCAGTTTAAAGAATTCCTAAAAACGCAACTCCAAAAAGAAAAAGCAACGACCCAGGGAGTAGAAGTAACGGATGAACAAGTAAAAGATTACTATGAGAATATGAAGCAAGAAGTAGAAGCAAAACATATTTTAGTGGAAGATGAAAAGACAGCAAATGAAGTAATCGACAAGCTCAATAATGGCGGAGATTTTGCCGAATTAGCTAAAGAATACTCTACTGACACTAGTTCAGCTGAGAAAGGCGGAGACCTTGGCTACTTCTCAACAGGAGATATGGTCTTGCCGTTTGAACAAGCTGCCTATGATCTTGAAATCGGGAAGGTGAGCGAGCCTGTAAAATCCGATTATGGGTATCACATTATTAAAGTAACAGACAAACGAGAGAAAGAAGACACGTCATCGATCGGTACATTTGATGAGATGAAAGATCAATTAAAGACAGAGCTTCTAAATAGACAAGCGAATCCTAATGAGCTTTCTGACATTATGAACAATGCTGAAATCAACATTAAAAATAAAGACTTAAAAGAAAAAATTTCGTTCTAACCTCTCCTTCAAATAAAAGGGGAAGCTTGCCATTCCCCTTTTCACATAAATGAAAGAGAACGACTGGTAAAATAGATAATTTCATACCAATTCCCCCTCTATTGAGGCTGCTTCCGAATGAAAGCAGCCTCTCTTTAATGATGTAGAGCAAAAAAGCGTGCCAGACACCCTTTACTCAGTTAAAGGATGTCTGGCACTTGTAGTCGTTCTTATTCCCAGAGGCTGATGCCTTCTTTGTTTTTAATTTGCTGTTTGGAGAATTTCGTTTTGTGTTCTTTCTTTCGATCGCTTCGATAATCCAGCAACACTTCTTTGGCCACTCCCGAAAGCCGGACAATAGCGTATAAGTTAATCAGCGCCATAATCCCCATTGTAATGTCTGCTAAAAGCCAGACAAGATCAAGTTTAGCCATAGCTCCAAAGAAGACCATTGCTAGCGCTGCAAGACGGTACCAAAAGATTCGTTTAGGACTATTCTTAATAAACTGCATGTTCGTTTCCCCGTAATAGTAGTTCCCAATAATCGAACTGAAGGCAAAGAACAAGATCGCAATCGCTACGAACGTATTAGCCCAAGAACCAATGTGAGTCTCAAACGCTTGTTGAGTAATTTGTATACCCACCGCGTTTTCTAGATTCATATAAGTAGATGGGTCCCCAGAGGAAATAATGATAAACGCTGTAGCAGAACAGATTAAAATTGTATCGACAAATACACCAAGCGTTTGAATCAGACCTTGCTTAGCTGGGTGAGAAACTTCCGCAGCTGCTGCTGCGTTTGGCGCACTACCCATACCGGCTTCATTGGAGAATAAACCACGTTTAATACCGTTTAGGATCGCTGCACCAAAGGCACCCCCTGCTACTTCCTCAATACCAAATGCATTCTGGAAAATCAGAACGAACATATCTGGTATGGCACCTATATTTGTAATTAAAACATAGCCAGCTAGCATCAAATAAAGAATGGCCATAACTGGAATAAAAATCTGGGTAACTTTTGCAATACGTTGAATGCCACCAAAGATCACAGCAGCAGACCCAATAACAAGAAGAACCCCCATTAAGACTTTATTAACAGAAAAAGACTCTTCAAAAGCTAAGCGAATCGTATTTGATTGCACCGCACTAAAGACAAGACCATACGTAAATGTAATAATAATGGCGAAAGCTATACCAAGTTTTCGATTATTCAGGCCTTTTTCCATATAATAAGCCGGGCCGCCTCGATACCCATCTTCATCTTTCACTTTGTACACTTGAGCAAGTGTGCTCTCTACAAAACTGGTTGCAGACCCTAATAAGGCGATGATCCACATCCAAAATACAGCTCCTGGTCCCCCAACAGAAACGGCAAGTGCGACACCGCCGAGGTTCCCTGTCCCAACACGGGAAGCCGTACTAATAGTAAAAGATTGAAAGGCCGATGTTCCACGACCATCATTTTTTATTGACTCTTTCTCAAACAAAACACGAAACATTTCGGCAAATAAGCGAAACTGGATAAAGCGCGTGATGACTGTGAAATAGAGTCCAACCCCAAGCAAGACAGCAATCAGAATATAGCCCCATAAGCCTTTACTGACCCACTCTAAAAATTCCATCAACATAGGTTTTCACTCCAAATTAAGTATTCTGTAAATTTGTTTCGGTTTATTCTATCTTTTCATTATACTTAGCAACCTTTTAAGAAGAAATAGTTTAATAGAAAATTGAGTACTTCTTCTTTATTCCATATTAAATCACCACCCTATTTTACTGTTGTATTTCCTTTTCTTTACATATCAAAACTTTAAAATTGTAATCCCTTTCAAAACCCTACTTATCTCACACTCATCCATCTGTGATCATTATTTCCACAAAAAAAAGACTTGGAAACCAAGTCTCATAACTGTTTCACTAACCCACTTACGTGTTCACCAGCAGCGATTCCTGAGCGGAACGCACTCTCAAATCGAGTACGAGCGGTCTCATCCTCTTCATACAAAAAGGTATCTCCTGCAATAAATAAAGGCAAAGCGTCATGGAGGTTTAAGAATGGTTGGCTAATGACTTGAGCAGATTGCGCATACCTCCATCGTTTGAGTTGTTCAGAACGGATCGATTCGAACGGTATAAATTCTTTTCCCAAATCTTTGATGAGACGAGTAACTTCCTCCTCATCCTGCTCGAAATGGGTCTCACTCCATTCGCTATCCATATATATACTGATTATTCGTTTATCAGATATCCCTTTTTTATAGTGGTCAACCATTCTTTCCACACCTTCCGGGAGCCCTTTATCAACATGGCCAGATGACGGGATTGTGGTTTCTCCCGTTACCTCAAACAAGCCCACGAAAGCAGGTGATACAGAAACGTTCTTGATTTGATTAAATTTCTCAGGATCAAAGGAAACACGACTCTCTTCCAGAAGTGTAACGGTCTGTGGGAGGGGACAAGTAATGATAAGAGCCCCAGTGGTACAGGTATTTCCTTCTTCTGAAGTTAGTTGGAATCCACCAATGGATTCTTTAATGCTTGTTATACGCGTGTTAAGCTCTGGGTCCAAATCTTCCGCTAGCCTTTTTGCCAACGTATTCATTCCGTCTACACTTGTGTATCTAGGATACGGATCGCCAAACCAATGCTTAATCCAGCCTTTCTCTCTCCAATCTTCTACGTATTGCTGTAGCTCTTGAGAGCGTACTGTGAAGAATTGAGCGCCATGATCCGCTTTCCCACCTTCTATTCGTCGTGTAGCTAACCGTCCTCCTACACTTTTCCCTTTGTCTATAAGCTGAACATCTTCAACTCCGTTTAATCGCAGCGTTCGAGCCGCCATAATTCCTGATAGTCCTGCACCTATGATGGTGACTTGAGCATCTCTCATACGAACCCTCCAATACATCATCTACTGCCCTTATACCCCATTTTATGAACCCTTATAAACATGGCAACACATTTCAGCCTATCGGATAAAACTTGCTGATCTGTTTATGTTAATGCTTAAAGGAGGTGAACAGAAGTGGCTAAGCATCGTAATCAACCAACGAACGTAGATGACGTAAAAGCACGGAACGCAAATTCCGGGATGAGTTACAAAGAAGTAGAAGAATACATGGCCAAGACAACAGGCGGTCATGATACCAAACAATACAGCAACACCAATCCCGCCACCGTACGCAGAAAAATAGAATCCAAAAACTCCGAAAGCAACCCGTACTAACCAAATTAATGCTTTAGCGAAAGAAAGGGTGTCAGACACCCTTTAATACGGTAAAGTGCCGCACTAAAAAAAGGCGCCCTTTTTGGGGCGTCTTTTTAAGTGGTTGTTGAGGGTTGTACTGGTTCATAGACTTCATTATTTTCATCATCTTTAGCTTTAAAGAATAGGTCTCGGTCTTTATAGAGGAAAAACACAGATAAGATAAACGCCAGCAAGTCTGATAACGGAAAGGCTAACCACACACCGGTTACTCCCAGGTTAAACATGGTAGGCAGCACCAGGACAAGCGGGATCAAGAACATGACTTGGCGGGCCACAGAGAGAATGAATGCAGGCTTCGCCATACCGAGGGCCTGATAAAGGCCTCCACTCACAACTTGCGCTCCGATCAGAATAGCTAATGCAAAAATCACTCGCATCGATAAAGCACCCGACTCAATAACAGCAGGATCCCCAGTGAAAATTTTCATAAGAGCTTCTGGGAAAGCCATCATCACAACAAAGACAATGACAGAGATTACAGTAGCAACTTTTAACCCGAGCCAAATAATCTCACGTAACCGCCCAAACTGTTTCGCTCCGTAATTGTATCCGATAATAGGCTGCATCCCCTGCAAGACGCCAATCATAGGCATAATAGCAAGCATGGTGACCTTTTGAACAATCCCAAAGACTCCAACTTCAAATGAACCTCCATACCGTATGAGCATGGCATTGATCGCAATCATCATTGCGCTCCCCCCTACTTGACGTATGAAGGCAGGGAACCCAATCACTAGTACTTCTTTCATCAAGTCAAAGCGAGCTTTAAAGTACTCCAGCCCTACATCAAGGGAGCTTTTCCCTGATGTGAAATAGCGCAGTACAACAATCGTTACAGAGGCTTGGGAAATCACTGTAGCAATAGACGCACCACGAACCCCCATGTCTAAACCAAAAATAAAAATCGGGTCCAGAATCGTATTTAATACCGCCGGAATAATCATCGTAATCATGGCAAAACGAGAATTGCCTTCTGACCGGATGATGTTATTGGATGCAAAAGCAAAACCGAAAAAGATCGACCCAAGCATAATAGGAAACAGATACTCTTTGGCATATGGTAAAATATCCGGCGTTGCACCGAATACAGTAAGTAAAGGCTCCATGAACGTAAAAGCGCCAATTATGGACACTACGCTCACCGCAGCAATCATAATAACAAGATTACCTAAGACCTCATTTGCGTCCTGTTGACGATCTTCACCAAGGCGTCTTGAGACAACAGAAGCTCCCCCGATCCCTACAGCTGCTGCAATGGCCATGATAATCATCATAATTGGAAAACTAATGCTGACACCTGCTACCCCGTCAATTCCTACCCCTCTTGCGATAAATAACGTATCTACTACGTTATACAGTGCCATAACGAGCATTCCGATCATGGCTGGCACTGAGAGATTAAACAATAACTTCGGAATTGGCTCTGTGCCAAGCCGTTGACTTTGTTGTTTCATCCCATTTCCCCCTCTAATTTATTCTTCTTGTGAAGATTCCACGTTTTGCTTCATCTTTTTAAGCCAGGAAATCATCTTTTGCTGCTCTTCAGGTGTAAATCCCTCTCCAAGTTGGCTTTCTGTTCCATTGATTAAATTCCAAAGCTGACCATCTATCTCTCTTCCTTTTTCCGTCAAAGAAATTAGTTTGGTTCGCCGATCCTCTTTGCTTTGTTGCTTCAGGATTAACTCTTTTTTTAACATTGAGTCTACTAGCCCATTCATCGAAGAGCCTTTAATATACAAGCGCTTCTGCATCTCACTTTGAGCCTGCTCCCCGTGCTCAGACAAGAAGTAAAGCACCTTCGCTTGCGCTAACGTCAGGCCGTATTCTGAGAGCTTTTGATTGTATTGATTTTGTATAAAATGGGAAACGACGTTAATGTGGTAACCTAATAAATTTTCTATATTGCGGTCCATTACTTAGCCTCCTAAGTAATCTTTATTATATTTCGATACTCGAAATTTATAAAGATGATTACTCCTACTATTTACACTTAAAGGAAAAAGTCTGGGTAAGATGATTCTCCCCCTCAAACGCGAAAAAAAGAGCCGCCCTTAAGGCAGCTCTTATTCACTCATTTTATTTACTTTATCCGTACAGGCTTCCATAGCAGATAGAAGAACCCCCCGTAGTCCTTCATCCTCCAAACGAGCAACCGCTTCGATTGTGGACCCTCCTGGGGAGCAGACTTCATCTTTTAACTCTCCAGGATGCTTGCCTGTTTCGAGTACCATTTTCGCCGCTCCAAGAACCGCTTGCGATGCCATACGATAGGATTGATCACGCGTGAGCCCCTGTCGCACGCCACCGTCAGCCATTGCCTCAATCAGCATATATACATAGGCCGGGGACGAGCCACTAATGGAAGGAACAGCTTTCATTTGTTCTTCACTCAGAATCTCAACTTTCCCGAAGCTTTCAAGGAGTTCAACTACGACTGAGAGTTCAGCATTCGCGACTTGTTTATTTGGTGAAATAGCTGTCATTCCCTCTTGTACAAGAGATGGTGTATTCGGCATAGCCTGTATCACTTTCACTTCTTTTCCGAAGGCTTTCTCAATATCTGAGGAGGAAATGCCTGGGGCAATGGTGATAACGATTGCTTCATCCTTCACGGAATGACGCACTTCGTGAATAACCGCTTCATAAGAATAAGGTTTCACGGCAAGGATTAGAATATCAGCTACTTCTGCAATCGCTCGGTTATCATGGTTGGTTTGAATACCGAACCGTTCGAAGACATGATCGAGAGTAGCAGGCGTAAGAGCGCTTGCTATAATTTGATCTTTCGGGATCACCTCGGCCCCGACCATCCCTCCGATCATCGCCTGGGCCATCTTACCTGAACCAATAAATCCAACTGTTTGCTGCATGACTGTTCACGTCCTTTTGTTTCGTTCATAAGTACATACTCAGTATTTAAGCGTAACAACCTCTAATGAAAAAAGCAAAGCGGCTGTTTTAGCATCATCTTAATTAGACAAGGACGTTACAGATCACATTTCTTAGTGTGCATTAAAATGTTGATCACACGACGCTCAAAAGAACCGATCATTCATCGGCCAGAAACCCTCTCTCCCCGAGAGCCTCAACAGCTTCCTGGAGGTGGTTCTCATTTTTAGCCGTGATGGTATGCATATGAATGCCGCCTGTTAGCTCTAACAGATAGGAAGCTTTCTTTGAGGTTACTTGTTGTACAAAATCTTCTACTTCTTTCCGATTGGATATTCGCAGGGTTGCTGTTAAGTCTCCATAAACCGGATGTTCGACTGAAACATCCTTAATGACAACCCCGTGGTCAACAAGGATATTCAGCTCCTCTTTCGTCTCTTCAGGAGAGTGAATACACGCTACCGTCCGCTCATACACTTCACTCGGCTTATCCTTCATATATAAATACCCTTGGCTCGTTGCAATTATGGGTTCGTTTTTAGCCTTTAACAGAGAAATGTCCCCCACAATGACCTGGCGGCTTACATTCGTGCGCTCAGCCAGTTCTCCACCTTTAACCGGCGTACCCTGATCTTTTAAGATGCTTAATAAAAGCTGTCTTCTTTCTTCACCTAAAATTTTTCGCTGTTCGCTCATGCTTTTGCTCCTTCTTTCAACTTTGACGTTATTGTACCACAGCCGCCGCTCTCTCTTCGATTACCCTACGTAACCAATCAGAAAGTTCTTTCACATCTTCTAAGGTTTGATCATGTCCAAACGAGAGTCGGATAAACGTTCTGGCTTCGTCCACTGTTTTCCCCATAGAGAGTAATGTTCGAGATGGCTTCTGAGATCCAACCTGACAAGCTGTACCCGTAGAGAAGCAAAAGCCTGCTCGATTCCCTTCAAGCATAAGCCACTGACCTTCTAATCGGTGAACGAGAAGGCCCATGATCGGAACCCTTTGGTCAGAAGGGACAATCTCGACTTTACCAGGAACCCTCGAAAGATCCCTTTCAATGACATGCTTCCATGCAGCGAACTTTTCTTGAAATATAGCCATGGTGTTCACGCATTTTTCTGCTGCTACCGTAAATGCCGCAATACCAGGAACATTCAGTGTTCCAGCACGCATCCCAGCTTCATGAACTCCATTTGGAAGGAACGGCTGATACGTATATAGGGGGGATAAATAAAGGGCCCCTACTCCTTTTGGGCCATACACTTTATGTCCTGAAAGGGTTAATCCATCTACATATTGTGTCACCTGGCTCAGGTCAAGCTTCCCGAATGACTGAACACAGTCACTGTGGAAGAAGGCCCCGGATCCCCTGCAAATCGCCGCAATCTCCTCTAATGGCTGTACCGTTCCAATTTCACTATTCACGTGATGGATTGAAACAAGGGCTGTATCGTTTGTGACAAGAGCCTTTAAGATACCAATATCCACCACCCCTTCGCTTGTCAGAGGTACGTGACTGACGTTGTAACCTTGTTCTTCAAATTTCAAAGCTGCATTTCTAACAGAGGCATGCTCCCCTTCTGAAAGTACAATATGACGTCCCTTATGGGCAGACAACAGTGCTTGAAAGGCTAGAAAATTCCCCTCACTTCCCCCGCTTGTAAAGTAGACACCCTTCGCCTCTCCCCCAATAAGATGAGAAAGCGTCTCCCGGCAATGTTCTATGAGACGACTGGCCTTTGTCCCCGCATCATGTAAACTCGTACTATTTCCCACATACTCCCTTGAAGCTTTAACATACGTTTCAAGAGCCTCCTCATCGATCGGACAGGAGGCAGCATAGTCAAAATATCCCTTCAATGTTCTCACCCTTTCTAAAATCCGGATAAAACTCTTGTCATTAGTTTAATTCTGTGTAAATATAAGTGTCAAGACACCTGTTAAAACAGGAGGGATTTCAACATTGAAACAAGCGGACGTATTAATTATCGGAAGCGGTATTGCCGCCTTACAGCTTGTCACACATCTTAATAAGGACATGAATGTGATTGTTCTCACAAAGTCATCGATCGGGGAAGGAAACTCTCCTTATGCTCAAGGAGGCATTGCAGCAGCCCTCTCTCCCGAGGACTCCCCCTTTCATCATTATATCGACACTTTGGAAGCCGGACGTTTCACCAACCGGACAGATGCTGTTCTACACCTTACGAAAGAGGCTCCAGACATTATTCGAAGTTTACAACAACAAGGCTGCACCTTTGATTTAACAAGAGAGGGAGAGCTCCTGTTAGGAATGGAAGGTTCCCATAGCCATAAGCGAATTGTGCATGGAGGAGGCGACCAGACAGGGAAAGCGATTGTAGAGTGCTTACGCAGCCATGTTGGTGACCATGTTTCAATCATGGAGGATACAATGGCTAGTTCACTCCTTATGGATGAGGATGGGGCGTGTAAGGGAGCACAAGCACTCGGCCCAGATGGAACGCTGCAAACGTTTCTTGCTTCCCATACCATCCTTGCAACAGGGGGATGTGGCCAGCTCTTTTCGTACACATCAAATGCCGCTTCTGCTACAGGAGATGGCCTGGCATTGGCCTATCAGGCTGGAGCGAAGCTAACGGATATGGAGTTTATTCAATTTCATCCCACGCTCCTTTATATAAACGGGGAAACAAAAGGACTTGTTTCTGAGGCCGTGAGAGGAGAAGGGGGATACCTCGTGAACGAGACGGGAGAACGGATTATGGAACACGTTCATCCTTTGAAAGATTTGGCCCCCCGACATATCGTGGCACAAACCATCTATAACCAAATGGAAGATGGACACGACGTTTATGTGGAGATTAGTGAGATCTCAAAGTTCTCTGAACGGTTCCCTACGGTTACGCGCCTTTGTCTTGAACATGGCATTCCACTCGAGGAAGGTAAAATTCCAGTTGCGCCAGGGGCACATTTTATTATGGGCGGGGTGGAAACAGACCTTGTCGGAGCAACGTCTATACCTGGGTTATTCGCGATTGGTGAAGTAGCCTGCACAGGGATTCACGGCGCTAATCGTCTCGCTAGCAATTCACTATTAGAAGGGCTTGTGTACGGTAAACGGCTGGCTCATCACCTACCTTCAATCCCAACACCTAAGTTACACCCTATAACAGAGACGTATCATCCACGCCCCCATAAAGAGCTGCCCGAGCTTAGGGAACTTCAAGACCGAATGATGAAGGGCGCTGGGATCGTTCGCACCAAAGAAGGTTTAGAGAACTTAAAGCAATGGCTTGAACGTTTTCCGCTCAATCTTCCGTCCCAATATGTCGGGAGCGCTGTTAGCAAAGAACAGTTGACCCTATTGTTTATGCTTACAACGGCAAAACTGATCACCACCTCTGCCCTCAGCCGCGAAGAGAGCCGAGGTGGCCATTTTCGGAGTGATATTCCATTTGAGAAGAAATCCTGGGTGGATGTTCATATCCATCACGAGCTCAACAAGCAGAAAGGAGACAGGGATGAATACCATCAAGCTACGGCCCTTACTTGAACAATTTTTTATAGAGGATATTGGAGACGGAGATCGAACGAGCGATACACTATTCGGAAATCACTCCACCGGAGAAGTACAATTTACCGCTAAAGAAAGTGGGTTATTTTGCGGGGGATCTATTATTCTAGAAGGTTATCATATGATGGATCCTTCTCTTGAAGTCACCCTTTATTGTCAGGACGGAGATAGAATCGCCAAAGGACAAATCTTGGCATCTGCAAGTGGGAACATGGCTTCTTTATTAAAAGGAGAGCGGGTTATTTTAAACCTTATCCAGCGTATGAGCGGAATCGCGACCATGACCTCGCGAGCTGTATCCACCTTAAATAGCAGTCATACCCGGATTTGTGATACTCGGAAAACAACGCCAGGTCTTAGAATGATAGAGAAATACGCGGTGCGTACAGGTGGTGGTTTCAATCACCGTAACGGCCTATACGATGCTGTCATGATAAAGGATAACCATATTGCTTTCGCTGGTTCGATTACCGAGGCTGTCAACCGGATCCGGCAAGAACTCGGACATATGATCAAAATTGAAGTTGAAGCAGAATCAGAAGCCCAGGTAAGAGAAGCGATCCTAGCTCAGGTCGACTGTATCATGTTGGATAACCAGACACCTGAATCGATTCAATACTTAAGGAAGTTGATTCCCTCATCTATTACCACCGAAGCCTCGGGAGGTATATCTTTAGAAAACCTGGCAGAGTACCGCAACACGGGAGTCGATTATATTTCACTCGGGTGCCTGACGCACTCGGTTTCTTCATTAGACATAAGCGTCAACGCGACGATTCATTAAAGGAGGCAAATGCATGAATTTATTTGAAGCGGTAGAGCAAAAGCACCCTACCCTGCCGGATCGGTATAAAGAGATGACGACAGAAGAACTTGAGGAGCGTGTCCGCGGAGTAAAAAGCCGCATGGGAAATCGTCTTTTCTTACCAGGACACCATTACCAGAAAGATGAAGTCATTCAATTTGCAGATGCACGCGGGGATTCATTGAAACTGGCACAGCTGTCTGCCGAGAACCAAGATGCTGAAGCGATCGTCTTTTGCGGGGTGCACTTTATGGCTGAAACGGCAGATATTCTAACCCAGCCCAACCAACATGTGTACCTCCCAGATATGCGCGCTGGCTGCTCGATGGCCGATATGGCAAGCCTTCAGCAAACCGAGAAGGCGTGGAGCGCACTTCATTCCCATTTTCAAGACACCATCTTACCCCTTACGTACGTCAACTCTACGGCTGCTATAAAGTCCTTTGTTGGGAAGTATGGTGGTGCTACTGTCACGTCTTCTAACGCCCAGGCGATGGTTGAATGGGCGTTTACACAGAAAGAGCGTATTCTTTTCCTTCCAGACCAACACTTAGGGCGAAATACAGCCTATGATTTAGGGATTCCTCTCGAACAAATGGCGGTTTGGGATCCCCTAGCAGAGCAACTGTTATACGAGGGCAATATAGATGAAATTCGTGTCATCTTATGGAAAGGGCATTGCTCCGTTCATGAGAATTTCACTGTTCAAAATATTGAACACTTACGAGAAACAGAACCGGATATGAACATTATTGTTCACCCTGAATGCCGCCGTGAAGTGGTAGCCCTATCAGATGATTCCGGTTCCACGAACCACATTATTCAAACCATAGAATCAGCCCCTGAGGGAAGCTCTTGGGCAATCGGTACTGAAATGAACTTAGTGAACAGGATTATTCAAGAACACCCCGATAAACTCATCATCTCTCTCAATCCAAATATGTGTCCTTGCTTAACCATGAACCGCATTGACCTCCCTCACCTCGCCTGGTGTCTCGAGGCTATTGAAAACGGTGAACCCCATAACCTAATTCATGTAGAGAAGGACATTGGTGAGTATGCGAAACTAGCTCTTGATCGGATGCTGATAAGAGCTTAATGGGACTATTCCTATACAAGAGAGCTAGAACACAAGAAAAAGAGAGTAACCTTTCATAAAGGCTACTCTCTTTCATTATCCTAATACATTGCGTGTTAGGATAATAATATTTAACACGACTAATGCAGCTGTAATACTCTGTTCTGTTTTTGAACCCGTTTTAAACGTGATTAAAAAACGGTAATACCGCTTACTAAACGGATAAAGGATCGGTATACCCATTTTGGTGAGGAAATCGCCGAACAAATGCGATACAATCCCTGTTAGAAAGCCAGCTAAGTAAAATAACGGAATATCTAAGTATATGTGAAGCATATAACTGTAAGATGTCATCAAAGCAATGAAAGCTATAGAATGAGTAAACTTTCGATGCCCTGAGAACACAAATAATAATGGAGATAATATCATTAGCAAAAACTGAACTGCCTGATTAAGTCCTGGCGTTAAAATCTCCACTCCCACTAAACACACAACTAGCATAAATCCCCATTTCTCAAATGGGCCGCCAAGCTTGGACTTCGGTGTATCAATATCCGGAATTAACGATCCAATCACAACCGCTGCAAAGAACAACACCGTTGCAAACATCTTGTCCGGGATTACGTCGAACATGTTGTATAACGTAATCGCACCGATCCCCCAAGTGATCCCCATTACCTGGTGACTAGACGCAACCACATGCATCCACCCTCTCTCGATGTACTTTCTCTACTTGCTGAACACCTGGTTACGAAATCCAATGTTACGCAATTTTAGAAAATAGCGCAAGACCAAACTTCAACTCTAGCGTGCCATACATGCATTCATACACTAAAGGACTAACGCGTGTCTGACACCCTTTCCTGCTTTACCGCACTAAAAAAAGGACCTTTTTAAGGTCCTTTCATGGTTTATATGGTGTTGGGTTGTTGCACTTTGTTGAGTGCCTGGTGGAGGTCTTCCCAAATATCTTCCCACGCCTCAAGTCCAACGGATAGTCTGATTAAAGAGTTTGTAATGCCCATCATCTCTCTTACCTCTTCTGGTACAACAGAATGGGTCATGGTAGCTGGATGTTGAATGAGAGATTCAGCATCACCTAAGCTAACCGCTTTCTTAATAAAGGTGAGATGGTTTAAGAAGGCTTGCGCTTCCTGTTTCCCTCCTTTTAATTCAAAGGAAATAAGGCCTCCCCCGCTTTTCATCTGTTTCTTCATAATTTCATAATCCTCGTGTTCTGCATCTCCTGGATAATAGAGATTTTTCACAAAGGGGTGATCCTTTAAACGAGCGGCGATCTTCTCCGTATTGGCGCAGTGACGATCCATACGGACAGGAAGCGTCTTCAGTCCCCTTAATAAGAGCCATGCATCAAACGGAGAAATAATTCCTCCTATATCTTTCTGAGTGGTCATTGCCAGCTGTTGAATCCTGTCTTGCTTTCCTACTAAGAGACCAGCCACCACATCGCCATGACCTCCGATATATTTCGTAGCGCTGTGAAGAACAAAATCACAACCTAAAAGAAGGGGCTTCTGTAAATAGGGGGTCGCAAATGTATTATCGACCACAACTGGTATCCCTTCCTGCTGCGCCACCTTGGCTACCATTTCTAAATCAATCAGCTCCATGGTTGGATTGATTGGTGTTTCAACATAGATACAACTTGTCTCCGGCCGAATCAAAGAGCGAACCTCTTCTTCTGTGTTCATCGTAGAAAAGGACGTTGTGATGTTATATTTTTCTTCCATCATGGATAATAAGCCGAATGTACACCCATATACTCCACGGGAACAAAGGATATGGTCATTTGCTTTAGTCAGCCCGATTAACACGGCTGAAACAGCTGCCATCCCCGATCCAAATGCTAACCCAGCTTCCCCGCCTTCAAGCTGGGCAATCCGGTCCTCAAGCGCACGGACAGTCGGGTTGCCTAACCTTGAATACACATAACCATCTTCTGTTCCTGCGAATCGATTTTCCCCTTGTTCTGCACTATCAAATGTGAAAGTTGATGTTTGAAACAGCGGCGTTGATAGGCTCCCTAAAAAATCTTTTGAATCATAGCCCCCATGAATGACCTTTGTTTCAAACTTGTGTTCTTTCTTCCCCATTGTAGTCTCCCCCTTTTTACCTCTAAGCCTTCTATCCACATCATATGGGATCTTCTTATAAAATGAAAGCGTTTTCTTTTTATTTTATAGCTCTGTTAAAGTTTAGTATTGTTATTATATAGACTTGTTCGATACCCAAAGCTGAGACATTTAAGTGTAGATGGGGCCGTCTTTGTTGGCTAGTGCTTGGGATGTCTGGGGAACGACTCGCTTTCCACGGGCGAGCTGTCGAGCCTCCTCGGGCAAAATTCGTGCCCTGCGGGGTCTCGTCGACCTCTTTCTCCCGTAGGAGTCTCCTCGTTCCCCAGACACCCCTTATCTAAGATTGATGAGACGGCCCTACAGCTGAATTGTAGCGTAGATTCAACACTCTACTTCCTCATATGGCATGTTTCCGTTTTTCTAAATATGGCAAAGGTGGTTCGGGAAATTGCGACACTCCTGCGGCATAAGGAGCCAGTCTAGTTCCAGCGGGGAGGCTTTTAAGGGAATAATGAAGTTCGACTAAGACAGTCACGTCAATCGCCAACGTCGAACGACCCCACCTCATGTGGGGCCGCGGAAAGCGAGTGATTTCCCGAACCACCTTACGCTCTAACTAACGCTAACGGAACTATTCCACTTTCCGGCGCTCCATATTAGGGACTATGTGACGTGTAAAAATCAACAACCAACTTTAACAGACCCCCTTTTATAAAGGCTGTATTAAAAGGGTTCCTGTTATTTTCGCTCATTATATAAATTACGCGAAGAGAAGAATGCGAGGGCTATGAAAAAAGGGAGGAAGGAAGAGAAAAAAATGGCTCCTCCTATAACCCCAAGTGCAATCCCAATCCCATCACTTATACCTGCGATAAACGCGGCTACGATGGTTAAAAGCCCGATTGCCATTACCACGCAGGGAACTATTACTGACCATATGGACCCCTGCTTCCCCAGTATGTAAGCTAAACCACTGAATAAGACTGTTATGGCTACAGAACTTAAGAGAAGTACATCCACTGATTTCTCTCCCTTCTACCCTTTGTTGCTAAGACTTTTCTCCAAATACAAGACTAATGCCGATTACACCTAATAAGATTCCTTTTCCTATATTTAACCTTCTCCCAATTCGGGGAACTCTTGATATCCAGTTTCCGAGTTTCTCAGAGAAGAAACTAATGGCTGAAAATATAAGAAAGGCTTGCACCATAAATATGATTCCGAGTCCGATCATTTGATAAGGAACTCCAAAGGCATCTGTTGAACGGTCAATAAACTGAGGGAATAAAGCCAGAAAGAACAACGAAACTTTCGGGTTAAGTACATTCATTAGGACGCCTCGTTTATATAACTTCTTATAATCAAGGCGTTGCCTTGACTCGACTTGCAGGTCTTCTCCCTCTTCCCGGAACGCTTGCCACGCTAAATACAATAAATAAATTGCACCGGCATATTTTACGATCATGAACGCGAGTGACGATTGATATACAAGGGCTGTAATCCCAAGAGCCGCTGCTGTGGTATGAACGAGAATGCCCGTACAAAGACCCAATGTTGTAGCGATTCCTGCTTTTTTATTCTGAGAAATGCTCTGTGCTAATACGAATAAATTATCAGGACCAGGCATTAGCGTGAGAACAACTGCAGCCACAAGAAAGGAAAACAAAAGATAAATACTCATGTGAAACACCTACTTCCTTCTTTTGAATAGGATATGTATAGGTTCTATATTAGTCGTTCAACGTTTACATTGGAAGTTTTTTCTGATGCAGAGAGGAGCACAACATGGCTTATCAATGGGGTGTGGGTTCTTCACAGGAAGCCACTCAAGAATTATATGATTGTGTACTAAAGAATTACGGAAAACCAAAATACTGGGCACGCTATTTATCCACCGTTCCGAATGTGTCGGAAGGCCTTACCGTGTCTGAAATTGAACGTCTGCACAATAGTGGCACAAGAGTTATGGCCATTTATAATAATTTTACCGAGTCAAAAGGGTTTCGAAAAGGAAAAGTGATTGCTCAGAATGCCGTTTTCCATGCGAGACGATTGGATTTCCCAAAAGAAACGGTTCTGTTTGCAAGGATCGATTCGTCCCACGGCATCGATGAATCATGGATTCGGGGATATGTAGAGGGGATGACTTCTTCTGGCTATGTTCCCGGCTTTTATTGTGACCCGTTACGTGGGAACTTTAATGACGCTTTTTGTAAAGCCGTCTCAAAAAATGAAAAAGTAGCTAAACAGTCTATACTGTGGAGCGCCCAGCCGGCACCAGGTGTGACAAGAGCCAGAAAAGCTCCTAAATATGCACCGTCCAAACCTTCTTGCAAGGCCAATGTATGGGGATGGGAATACGGGCGGAATGCTCAAGCATGCCCAATCGAAACCAATCTGATAAAAGATCGCCTTTTCAATTTATTGTGGTAATGATGGTTGGGCTAAGAACCGCGATGGTGGATGGTCTCTTAGCCTTTTTAACCGATGTGAATGTATGATGTTTTAAAGGGAATGTGTAAATTGTAAAAAAATTAAAACTATTAGCCTTTATTTGCTAAGCAAATATTGCTATGATAATAGTACTAGTTTCTACATAATATGACAGGAAGCCTTGAAACCAATCTGTACTTGGGCGCTTATGGTTGGTCGAGCTAGTAGCGCAACCGGCCTCATTGATGTTATTCAATGAGGTTTTTTTATTTCTTCTATTGAATGACCATTCATTAATCTAGAGATCTCGTTCGTATAAAGAAGCAAATCAGTTCTACTACTCTATGAACACGGGGGATTTTATGAATATTTTTGAACTTCTACAGAAAGATCGTTTATTTCACTATTATCAGCCCCTTCACCACCTGGCCGATGATGCAATTTACGGATATGAAGCTTTGCTTCGCTCCACGATTCAATCCAATCCTGAAGCACTTTTTAAAACTGCTAAGGAATCAAATATTCTCTATAAACTTGATACCGTATCCATTGAGAAAGCTTTTGCACACTACTCTCATCAATCACACAATCAAAAACTATTTTTAAATATGTTTATGTCCACACTCCTTCATCCTAACTTCATTCGGTTTATGGTCTCCATGTTAGAGCGGCATGCACAATCTGGCCCTTCTATTGTATTCGAAATGAATGAGGCGAAAGAGGAAGCATCCATGTGGGAGTCTCCCCTCCTTTCTAATCGTATTGCTTTACTAAGGAAAATGGGTATTCAATTTGCGATAGATGATTTCGGACAAGGGGCTACCTCTTTAAAGAAGGCTGTCGAAATGGAACCAGAATACCTGAAGTTAGATCGTTACTTTGCCACAGATCTAGCTTCAAACGATAAGAAACAAAAGCTCGTTTCTCTTTTTACGGAATACTTTAAGGGAGATACAACTGTTGTATTGGAGGGGATCGAAACAGCGGAAGACCTTCACGTTGCTACAGAGATTGGAATTGATGTGGCTCAGGGTTACTATATCGGCAAACCCGCTTCTCTAATAACAGGGTAATGACATCCATTACCGCCTTTTGTCTGATAAAACGACTGGTTCCTTTTCCTTCCTTTTGGTATAGTTCACCCACCTCCACGGCATAGTACATAATAGAATGAATGCCAAGGAGGAGCATGATGAAAGAGAACAGCCATTTAGCTAATGAAGAAACGTTGTGGATGAAGCAAACGGATTTGCCTGAATTTGAGTCGCTTCAAGAAGACATCAGGGTAGATGTGGGCATTGTTGGGGCTGGTATTACGGGAGTGACACTCGCTTACCTGCTCTCTAAAGAAGGGCTAAGCGTAGCTTTATTGGATGCCGACCGAATCCTTCAAGGAACTACAGGTCATACGACAGCTAAAATAACCGCCCAACACGACCTTATTTACGATGAACTCATTCAGCACTTCGGAGTTGAACAAGCCCGGACCTATTACCGAGCCAATCAAGAGGCTCTTGAATTTATCGAACGTATCGTCAGAGAACATAAAATCGACTGTCAATTCTCAGCTGAAGACGCTTATATTTACGGGATTAGCGAGGAGAATAAACGAAAAATCGAGTTAGAGGCTAAAGCCTATGAGACACTGAACATTCCTGGGAAGGGGTTAGATACGATCCCTCTTGATCTTTCTATAAAGAAAGCCATTGTTATGGAAAATCAAGCACAATTTAATCCACTCTCTTACTTACACTACCTTGTCAAAGAGATGGAGAACAAAGATGTTCACATTTATGAACATACTGTAGCAACAGATATTGAAGAAGGCACCAACCCACGCATCGTAACAAAAAATGGGGCAAAGGTGACCTGCGGCTCTATCGTCTCCACTTCACACTTCCCTTTTTATGACGGAAAAGGGTTCTTCTTCAGCCGCATGTATGCCGAGCGTTCCTATATTGTAGCGGCTAAAACGAACCAAACTCTTGATGGCATGTTTTTGAGTGCGGACGATCCAAAACGTTCATTAAGAACAACTACATTTAAAGACCAGTCGTATGTGTTAATTGGAGGAGAGAGTCATAAAACAGGACAAGGGAAACCATCAAAGCAACACTTTGATGCTTTACTAGATTTCGGGCGCCGTCATTTTGACCTTACTGGCGTTTTATATCAGTGGGGAGCCCAAGATCTGATTACGTTAGATAAAGTTCCTTACATCGGTCACTTAACCTCCCGCCATTCTAACTTATTCGTTGCTACTGGTTATCGAAAATGGGGGATGACCACCGGGACTGCAGCAGCCTTATTGCTTAAGGATATGATTCAAGAAAAGAACAATCCTTATGAAGACCTGTTTACCCCTACACGCTTCTATGCAGACCCTAGCATCAAGCATTTTGTTACGCAAAATGCGAACGTCGCAGCCCAGTTCTTATCAGGTAAGTTGAATCTTCAAGCCCGGTCGGTTGAGGATCTCCGTCCTGGTAAAGGGGCGACTGTTATTCATAAGGCTCAAAAAGCTGGTGCTTATAAAGATGAAGATGGGCATACTCATGTGGTGGATACTACATGTACGCATCTTGGGTGTGAGGTGGAGTGGAATCAAGAGGAGCGGTCTTGGGATTGCCCTTGTCATGGTTCGCGGTTTTCTTATGATGGAACGGTTCTTGAGGGGCCGGCTGACCAGCCCCTCAAAAGGATTGAGGAGTGATCAAGAAGACTCAAAGCTTAAAAGGTTGGGGCCTAAGCGTTTGACAGTGCTTAGGGGGCTGGGGAACGACTCGCTTTCCGCGGGCGAGCTGTCGAGCCTCCTCGGGCAAAATTCGTGCCCTGCGGGGTCTCGTCGACCTCTTTCTCCCGCAGGAGTCTCCCCGTTCCCCAGCCCCCTTTATTAAAGTGAGAGAATCGGCCCGGCTGCTTAAGCTTTGCTGAGAATTCTCAGCGTTCACCACCCTAATTTAGGTTTTTCTACATTCCGCAAAAATGGTGAACGGACCTATCCAGATCAATTCTTAATCCATATGGAATACATTAAAAGAGAGAAAACCAATAAAAAAGAAGCTGCCTGATGGCAGCTTCTTTTACGTTTATGCAACGCTTAGAATGAGCGTTCTTCTTCGATTTCGTGGTATTTATCTAGAATGTAAAGCTTACTTGGCTTATGTTCTTGAGCCATTTCTTCTGCTTTAGCAATCGCTTCATCTTTCTTCGCATACTGATCGGTTGGAGCTACATCCTCCACCTTTACATACCATGCGTTAGCGTCTTTGTTGGGTGCTACTGTGTATTCTCTCATGTATATCGCTCCTTCTTTTGTGTTGAGTTATACCAATATGTTCCCAAACTCGAAGGAGGTAAAACATCGAACCTGCAAACAAAAACGTTTTTAAGCTGTCGCCCATTTACCGACGGTTTCTAAAGCTGATTGTTCCGGGAAGTATTGAACGAAATATCGATAAAATAGAGCTTCTTGTTTACTACGAATGGAAACTGGGGCTTGGTCTTGTAGTTGCGCGAGTTCATCGTCTGAAATGGTCTCATTCGCATAGGTTTCGAGTAGATCTAAAGCTCCGCTACCAGCTGAAAACTCTTCTTTCTTTCTCCATAATACGGAATCAGGAAGTACGCCATCAAACGACTCTCTTAAGATGGTCTTCTCCATTTGTTCTTCTGTATGGAGCTTTTGCCCAGCCGGGATTTGTAAAGCTGTCTCAATTAAGTCCAAATCTAAGAATGGTACTCTGAGTTCGAGGGAGTGAGCCATACTCATTCTGTCCCCGCGCTGCAGATTAATGTTGTGCAGGGTATTGATGATACGGATAATTTCCTCGTTTAATGATTCTGTTGTTTGGAATTGCTTCATATAGTCATAGCCTGCGAACAGTTCATCTGCCCCTTCTCCTGAAAGAATAACTTTCACGTGTTGAGCAGCAAGTTTTGAAACAAAGTAATTTGGAATGGCGCTTCGCACTAAAGAAGGCTCATAGGATTCAAGGGCGTATACCACATGCGGGATCGCCTCCACTAACTCTTCTTGTGTATAGATATATTCGTAGTGCTCAGAGCCAATTGCTTCTGCAACATCACGTGCACGTTCAATGTCTTCGCTTCCTTCTGAGCCCACACAGAAAGATTTGATGGTTCGCCCTTCTGATTTCGCTTTCTTAGCGGCAATGGCCGAGATTAAACTACTATCTAACCCTCCACTTAAGAGAACACCAACCTCAACATCAGCAAGAAGCCTTTTCTCAACCGCTTCTTCTAGATGATGACGTATCGATGCTGTCATCCCTTCACGTGAAGATTGCTTGATTTCACTAGGTTGCTGGACTCTTCTGTACTTCACGAATCCAGTTTCTGGTGTATAATATGTACCAGGTGGAAACTCTTGAACATCATCTGTGACAAGATATAAGGTTTTTAATTCAGAAGAGAATACGTAATTTCCTTGCTCATCTTTTCCGTAATACAACGGTTTAATTCCTAACGTATCTCTGGCAGCCACGAACGTATCTTTCCTTTCGTCCACAATGACAAAAGCAAACATACCATCAAGTTTTTCTATACCTTTAACTCCTTCTGTTTCAATTAACTTTAACGCAACCTCACTATCAGAATGGGTAGAGAAGGATACCTTATTCGCTAAGGACTGTTTTAATTCTACATAATTGTAAATCTCACCATTACATACAATCCACTTTGATTGATCTTCATTTGGAATGGGTTGAATGCCATCTTCTAGGCCGATAATTGATAATCGCTGATGTCCTATGTGAAATCCATTCAACGGAACATGCTTCCCTTCATCGGGGCCTCTATGTTTCATACTTTCTAAAATCTGGTTCATCTTATTGGTTTCTACGGATCCTGTTGTGGCAAATATGCCGCACATTGTATCGGGTCACCTCTGCTGTAATTATTTGAATATGACGTTCATTATATAAGGCTTTTCTAAAAGAACCAAATACTGGACAATCCTTTATTTTTCTATTTTTCAGATCATTATAGCGAAATGGGCTTGTTTTTTGGATGAGCCTAGAAAAGATTGCTTCATTTGGTTCTATTTAAAGACATATACCCGTTTTTACTTTCAATGTGCTCATTAACCTCAGTTTTTTTTTCATTTCACTCGAAAAGGTATGTAAAGAGTTGGCTCATTTCTCATATAATATAGGTAATATATAGCCGATTTACACTATATAGAAATGAAAATGCATGTTATGATACGATACAATCGATAATTGTCAGGTGTGATCGACATGAAACGAATTGCGTTAACCATTATATTCTTATTCAGCTTCCTCATCATTCTATTCTATTGGGTTGGAAATGAGGCAAGGCTCAGTGACTCTTCCCTTTCCCAAGATGGAACAGAAGAATCTTCTATACAAGCCATAGCTGAAGAAGAGGAAGAAGAAGAAAAGACTATCACAGAAGAAATTAAAGAAGCTGTTTCTACTGTGTTAGAAGGCGCAAAAGAAATCTTTGTGAAAGATAATATAAATATTGTAGCGATCGGAGACTCCTTGACCCAAGGTGTTGGAGACAGTTCAGGAAACGGTGGGTATGTAGGGATTATTGAAGAAACGTTACAAGAGAACAACCAAGATTTTCAGATTCAGAATTTCGGCAAACGAGGAAATCGAACCGATCAATTATTAGATCGACTAAAAGAGGAAGAAATTGCAGCCTCTCTACAAGAAGCTGACGTCGTAGTCATTACGATTGGGGCAAATGATATTATGAAAGTTGTTAAAAACAACTTCACTTCACTTGCCTACGATGACTTTCGATCGGAATTACCTCAATACGAGGATCGTTTATCTTCCATATTTAAAACGATTCGTTCTTTAAACGAGGACGCTCATATTTACTTAGTAGGATTGTTTAATCCCTTTGAACAATACTTCAGCGATATTCCAGAGCTTGACCAAATCATTTACGACTGGAACCGCACTAGTAAAGATGTAGTGGACCGTTATTCAAATGTGAACTATATTCCAATTAAAGACTTGTTCAGCGGATCCTCTGAAGATCTCTATTACGAAGATAATTTTCATCCAAATCTTAAAGGGTATCGCTTAATGGCTGAGCGGATCTTATCTTATTTGAAAGATGAAATTGTACATCAGAATGAAGAAGAAATTTAAAGACATCAGTTAGATTGGAGATGTCATATGTTTGAGGCGATTAAAATTAATAACAAGTGGAAATGGTTATTCTTTATTTTAGCGACGATTAATGCCGGAATTATTATCTGGCTTCTCTTACTTGTGTATTTACCCACTTCATCAGGACCTGTACCTAAATCGATGCCATTTAGTGATAAGAGGGCTGAATTTACGGTGATGTCGAGCAAAGAGAACTTAAATCAAATCATTAATAGTTATTTAGTAGAGATATCGAATGAGCAGTCCATTGATTATTCTGTATCTCTAGAAGATGATGTCGAGTTAACAGGTACTATTATTGCCTTTGATAAAGAACTTCCATTAACGATGAAATTCGATCCAGTCGTACAGAAGAACGGGGATCTGGTGTTGCAACAAAAGTCCATAACACTTGGTCGTCTTCATCTACCAAACAAGAAAGTATTAGACTATATCAAGGATAATTATCCAATGCCAGAATGGATTATCGTAAATCCTGATGAAGAAAATCTATATGTAGCGGTTACCCAAATTGAGCCAGGTTATGAACTAGGCCTCCGGGCATCAACGTTTAATTTAAAGAAAGACCAGCTCGCTTTTGAACTAACCGTTCCACATGAAACATTTGGATTTAAACAAAGCTCCTGGCTTAAGAAACTAATTAAGTAACAAGGCACCTTACCGTGATGCCTTTCTAAAAGAGAAACAAGCGCTTAGAGGACAAATCCTCTAAGCGCTTGTTTTCTTTTACGATCCTGTATTGGCTGATTGGTCTGAGCTTGATGAAACGGATTGACCTTTCTTCAACGCTTGATAATCTTCCGTTAAAGCCTTATAGAATGAATAGGCCATCATTAGCATAATCATTGAGAACGGGAAGGCTGCTGAGATTAAGGCGTTTTGAAGTCCTTGTAACCCGCCCGTATAAAGTAAAATCGCTGCCGTAGCTGATTGAGCAATACCCCAGCTAAATTTAACTGTTTTAGGAGGATTTAAAGAACCATTTGTACTTTGCATTCCGAGTACGAATGTAGCGGAATCGGCTGAAGTGACAAAGAACGTTCCAATTAGGCAAAGAGCAATAATGGACGTAATCGTTCCTAATGGGTATTCCATTAACGTTCCAAACAAGGCTTGTTCTCTGGCTAATCCAGCAATATCCGCTGTCCCTGCCTGCTCGACGTTAATAGCTGACATGCCAAATGTTGCGAACCACAGAAAACTTACAAGAGAAGGAACCACTAGTACTCCGATTAAGAATTCTCGAATCGTACGGCCTTTTGAAACACGTGCAATAAAGATCCCAACAAATGGAGACCATGCAATCCACCAAGCCCAATAGAAGATCGTCCAGTTTTGAATCCACGTTTGTTCCCCATCATTCTGCGGAGAAAGTCTGAAGCTCATATTTCCAATGTCTCTGATATAAGACCCAATTGTGTCTGTAAATACATTCATAATGTTTAACGTAGGTCCCACGACTAATACGAAACCAAATAATAACAGAGCAAGGATTAGGTTCGTATTACTTAAATATTTAATTCCTTTACTTAAACCTGTATAGGCTGAAATCATAAATAGAACGGTTACAACACCGATGATCACGAGCTGCACCCAGAATTCGTCTGGTGTATCTAATAGGAAGTTGAGCCCTCCATTAATTTGAGCAGCACCAAAACCAAGTGTTGTTGCCACCCCTACGACCGTTGCAAATATAGCAATAACGTCGATCGTTTTCCCAATAGGCCCTTTCGTCTTCTCCCCTAAAATAGGGGTTAGTGTTGCACTCACAAGTCCAGGTGCCCCTCGACGGAATTTGAAGTAGGCTAAGGTCATCGCGACAATGGCATAGATCGCCCATGCATGAATGCCCCAATGGAAATAAACGAATTTCAATGACTCGTTTAAAGCCTCTGGCGTTCCTGTTTCAGCTGTAGGTGCATTTTTTACATAGTGAGAAACGGGCTCTGCTACTCCCCAGAACACAAGTCCAATCCCCATACCTGCACTAAACAACATCGCAAACCAAGTTGGCATACTATATTCAGGTTCATCATCTGGCTTTCCTAATTTCATCTTTCCATAAGGACTAATGATCATAAAGATACAAAAGAGCACAAAGATCGCAACCACAATTAAGTAATACCACCCAAAGTGAACGGCTAAATAATTTCTGATTGATTGGGTTACACTTTTTAAGTTATCCGGTACTGCAACCCCCCATGTGACGGATGCTGCAACAATTGCAATGGTTATCCAGAATACTGGTGAGACTTTTTTTGCTAGTGATTTACTCAAATAATTACTCCTCTCCGAAAATTTATCTTGGTGTTATGTAGATCGATTGTTGGGAAGTTTTAGTGTCCTATACCTTTACCCCCTAAGTGGTTCAGTAAACAAGTTGATTATTTTTAACAAGATTCGGAATAAACGGAACGAACGTAACATTCTTTATAAAAGCATCCTTTTAACTAAAAAAATTACAATCATGAAACAAGAACCCCCTAACATATATTTAGGAAGAAGAGGTGATGCCTTTTGAAGGAAAAGCAATCTCAGGTAAACTGGGAAAAGTTCTCGAAGACCATTGACCAAGTGCTAGGCCAAGACTTTTGGGATGATATGCATCATGTTATTCCAAAGAGAGGACCCGCTTATGATCTCTATGATGCAGAAAACCATCTCATTGTAATCGTAGACCTTCCGGGGCTTGTCTCATCTGAGCACCTTACTTTAAAACAAAATGGAACCAACCTAATTCTAGAAGGGCATGTCCCTGTAGCTTACCAAGCCTCTGACCAACAAACCCTTCATAAAGAACGATTCCAGGGTCATTACAAACGAACCATTCGGATCCCCTTTCACTTCACACCTGATGAAGTAACTTCTTCTTACAAGAATGGATTATTAGAGGTACGGATTCTTAAGCACAAAGACGAGGATACCATCCCCATTCATATGGAAGTAAACGAGGAATAAATAAAGAAGAGCCCCATCTTAATGGGGGCTCTACTAGTATTGAATGTAAATATCACGGGTATCTTCTCTGGTATTTCGAGCAAGACGGACTTCTAGCAGTCCTTTTTTATATTGTGCGTGCACTTGCTTCTGATGGGGTTGCTCTGGTAAAGAGATCGTTTGAACGTCGCCTCCAGCCAATCCATGAACATATAAACGGCAGTTCCCTAACGACAATCTCAGCGCTTCAACATCAATCCCTTCAGGTATAGGAATCTTCACAACATAGTAATGATGAAGTTCTACTAGCTCATAGTCCAGTTGTTTAGAATGCTTAGATGGAGAGTGTTCAATAGGCATTGAACGTTTTTCATTTCCGAGTGGGTGACCCAGGGCTTGCTGAATCGTTTCTTGTATATACGTATCGATTGAGGATAAATCAAATGGTGCATTTCCTGTACCCGAGAAATTTCCCATCGTTTTTTGCATGGATTGTATCTGGTTAAACCAGTCGTTAAACTGTTTCATTGGTTAATCCTCTCTTCTAAAGGAGGTGTAAGCGTGAAAGACCTGCATATTGAACACTTTTCTGTAGAGAACATTACCCATTCGTCTGGAATTTTCTCTGGAACCAATGTCCAATCATCTTTCTCCTCCTCCACACATATTAATGAAGGAAACGGCGCCATCACAGGTGAAAGAAACCAAATGGCTCACAACCACCATGTGATTATAAGTCGCCCAAATGATCAGGATGATCAATAATGGGTTGGTTCCAGTCCAAAAAGAATAAAGAGTTAGAAAAGAAAATCTTAGAGTTAGAGTTGGAAATCAGACGATTAAAAAGCAATGAGTATGTTCCTGAAAAGGTAACGAAGGAGTATCATTTTCACATTGAACACATCGACATTCACAATCCAAAACTAGATGACCTTTCCTTCCGTTTAGACTCACTGGATATTGAAGAATTGAGTGGTTCTTTAAATATGGGCAACAATTTCTCCAATTCTCCTGAACAGAAACAAAAGAGGGATAAGAACTCTGAAAAGAAAACCATTTCTTCCACTCGAAACGGGTACGCCATCACCTTTCCACACAAGGAGGACTGATATGGCCTTTCTTTCACCTAACTTTTTCATACGCTCTATTCGAATTGGAACCGTTGAGAGCGCATCTTGCGTAAATTTTGGAAACAATGCCCCTAATGGTTTTGAAAGTACTAAAAAACATAATCAGGGGTTTGGCTCCATTCACGGTGACGGAAATGATGTTAAAGGCATTCGTTCCCTATTGAATGATTCATCTTTCATGGATTTACTCTCACAGTCTAAAGATCATGAAATCCCTCAATGGCTTCAAACAGCCATTGAACAGAAAATTGCTCAAGAAGGTGTGGAAGAATGATTCGATGAACCTGAGCTAGATGACGTGTTTATAAATGGAGCATCCACAACATCATCGTCATAGATCACGTTCACATTATGATGAATGATGTTGTAATGCCCTACTACCGTTCCAAGCGCATAATTTTCTTTTGATTGGGTTTTCCAATAGTTCTGGGCATTAACCCCTACGAAAATGCCCGATCCAGCATGAATACTGTTCACATTAATGGAATCAAAACAAATGGTCATAGTTCCTCCTTAATACTGAACATTAGGCTGCGGGTTCGAGATCTCAGGGTTCGTAACCGGTGTATCTACGACATCATTGTCGATTAGGTTATTAAAGTTATTAATGGCAATGACAAATCCAATTGGCAACCCGGCTGAATAGTTATTTTTTCCCTGCCAGGACCAATCAGCTTGGTTGTTCTGACCTGTAGCAATGGTTGAGTTATCGTTTATGGCATTTACAGCAATCTGGTTAAAGACTACAGAAACAGGCATTCGCTCACTCCTCTTAGTGTTATATGTACCTAGTGTATTCGATTGCGTATGAGGTGTGCGATGTAAGGTGGTTTAAAAAATTTAAATAAACATCTTGACCATTTGTGTGAGAAGAGTATGATTAAAGGATAGATGAAGGAGGAATACTTATGGCATGGTTGCATACCATTCATACGATGAGATTTGTTCTGATTGGACTATTTTCTCTAACCGCCACAAGTCTTTTTGCATTTCAGTCTGTTGAGATTGTAGAAGCATTTATGGAATTATTCACTGACTTATTCCGAAAAAAATAATTAGATAAACTAGAGGGTTATTCTTAAAAAGAATAACCCTCTTTTTTTAGATGTGGGTTTGTTAGAGACTCGAAGCTGTGAGAATGTTTCCGTTCGCTGTAATTTGAGCGTAAGGTGGGCCTGGAAACCACTCGCTTTCCTGTGGGGAGCTGGTGAGCCTCCTCAGCCGGCATAGCCGGACTCAGGGGGTCTCTCATCACCTAGATTGAAATGTGCAAGCGTGGTGCCTAGGACCGTACGGATAAGACAGCTTTTTGGAAAAGGCGTTTAGCCTTTGGAAAAAAGATGCCTTATCGCGCTAGGTCCTCCACGCTGGAACTAGACTGGCTCTTCTGCCCACGGGAGGCTCGCAGTTTCCAGGCCCACCTTTGCCATATTTCAGTGAATGCAAACATGCCATTTAAAACCTTCCTTGAAACTAGCCTCAGGGCCGTTCCCCCTTTTATAGACAGGGCTTGCCCGGGGACTGCGAGACTCCCGCGGGGCAAGGAGCCTAGGGGAGACCCCACAGAGAGCGAAGCGAACGAGGAGGCTTCCCAGCTCCCCGCAGGAAAGCGAGTTGTCCCCGGGCAAGCCCAAGCACTCATACACGCAACGGCACCCACCAAAGCGAATTGTCCTCGAGCAAGCTCATGCACTCATTAATCTTAATGGACCGTTTGCTATACCCTATTATTTCTCCACCTCTTCTCCCAAATGTTGCTATAATGAACTAAACAACGTAAAGAAAGCGGGTGGAGAGGTTTGAATATTATTGTATTTGGTGCATCAGGTGGGACCGGAAGAGAAGTGGTCAAGCTTGCTCTTGAGGAAGGGCATCGTGTCACGGCGTTTGTGAGAACTCCTTCGAAACTTACGATTCAGCATCCCCTCCTTCAGAGAGTAGAGGGAAATGGGTTAGATCGTGAGCGAGTGATCGAGGCGATTAAAGGGCACGATGCTGTTATTTCTGCTCTTGGTACGGACGGGTTAAAGAAAACTACTGCTCTTTCTGAGATCACGTCTCATATTTTAGCCGGGATGAAAGAACATGATGTATCCCGTATTGCTTATACGGCTTCTGCCGGTATCGATAACGAAATTCCAGGGTTTACAGGTTTCATGGCTACAAAAATCTTAAAGAATGTACTAGCGGATCATAAGCGTGCGGTCGATTTACTAAAAGAAAGTGGTACAGAGTGGACGATTGCGCGTCCTTTACGATTAGAAGATGGAACGCGTACGGGTGGTTACCGTATGGAAGCTTCAGGGGTTCCACAAGGTGGTAAGAGCATTTCGAGGTCAGATGTTGCCCACTTTCTTCTAAACTCTGTTACCAAACAAGATTATATTTTCCGTTCTGTCGGACTAGCCTATTAAATACTTGCTTCCCCCTTCATGAGTCATGGAGGGGGAAGCCTTTTTTTGGTGGATGTTCTCCTCTTTGGAATCTCAAAATTTTCTATTTCCCCTCCTCTCTGGTATGATATTTAGGAAGTCGAAATATCGCCTGGAACGAAAGAAGGGTCAAAAATTCAAAATCAAGAAAAAGTGTCAAAACAGAACCTACTGATTATGTGGTTTGCCAACTTTTTTATTGCCGGAAGCATGACCATGGTTATGCCGTTCTTATCCCTTTATATTGAATCATTCGGAAACTTTTCAGAAGCCTATGTCCAGCGTTGGTCTGGTTTAACATTTGGCGTTACATTCTTTACAGCTTTTTTGTTCTCCCCTATTTGGGGACGATTTGGAGACCGGTATGGTCGTAAAACGATACTTGTCATCTCAGGAGTAGGACTGGCTATAAGCGTTTTGCTTATGGGATTTGTCACCTCCGTTTTCCAACTGTTCATTTTACGTTTGTGTATGGGTGTGTTTACTGGATTTATCTCCACATCTCAAGCCCTTATTTCTACGCAAACACCTAAGGATTTATCTGGACAAGCTCTTGGTACTTTGCAAACAGGAAATGTAACGGGGAGTTTAATGGGGCCTTTATTTGGAGGAGTGTTAGCTGATAGCTACGGATTTTCGAGCACCTTTCAACTTACCTCGATTACGTTATTTATCGCCGCTATCTTCGTATTACTTGGTGTACGGGAATTTCGTATCGAGACAGAAGATGAGGGGCAGGAAACCTACTCACGGAAAGAGGTTATCCGTCATATCCTCTTAAATCCAATATTGGTTACAGTCATGGTCGTATCCATGTTCGTGCAGATTGCGCACTTTAGTATTCAGCCCATTCTTGCTTTGTTTGTAAGCGAAATTCATGGAACAGCTAATTTAGCCTTGTTTTCAGGAATTGCCTTCTCAGCAGCCGGGGTCGGCAACTTACTCATGGCGAGAAGATGGGGGAAAGTGGCTGATTCCATTGGGTATGAAAAAATTCTTGTCTTCCTTTTAATTGCTTCAGGGATTGTTTATTTACCAGGGGCCTTTGTAACGAATATATGGCAACTGATGATTTTACGATTCTTACTCGGAATTACAATTGGAGGCATTATCCCTGTACGAACTGCTTACATCCGCCAAGTCGCTCCCGTCTCTATTCAAGGAGAGGTACTCGGATACAGCACAAGCCTTCGCTTTTTAGGAAACATCATAGGCCCCGCACTCGGCGGTCTATTAGCAGGAGCCTATGGATTCACATCCGTCTTCTTTACAACGACGGTCCTATTGTTACTAAGCGGCTTAAGCCTTGCTTTAATGATGCACAGACAACCCACAACAGCCAACCACTACGGGTAAGATACAAAAGCGCATGCGCCCGGTTAGCAACGTACAGACTGGACCGTACCGCAGTGAGATAAAGGAAACACGTTGAGCCTCTGGCGAATCGATGTTGACTTATCGACCGGAGGTAAGGGAAGTCTGCTAGTTGCTGGGCGCTGGAGCTGGACGTCATCAAAAGCGCAAGCCACCCGGTTAGCCCCGTATAGACTGGACCGTACCGCAGCGAGATAAAGGAAACACGATGAGCCTCTGGCGAATCGATGTTGACTTATCGACCGGAGGTAAGGGAAGTCTACTAGGGGCTGGGTGGCTGGAGCTGGACGTCATCAAAAGCGCAAGCGCCCGGTTAGCAACGTACAGACTGGACCGTACCGCAGTAAGATAAAGGAAACACGTGTAAAAGCAAAGCGCCACCTTTACATTTCTTATGTAAGGGTGGCGCTTTCTGTTTGTCGGATTACCGGACGACCTACTGAGTAATACTCTATACGGTGTTTTTTAACCTGCTCAAGGTCATAACAATTTCGTCCATCAAATATAATCGCTTCGTCCATTAATTCTTCGTAATAGTGTAACGGTAGTTCTTTAAATTCATCCCATTCTGTCACAATAATAGCTACCTCTGATTCTGATAACGCTTCTTCTACATTCGAGGCAAACGTAACGGCCGGAAAGTACTCTTTCGCTCGCGGCATCGCAATTGGATCATAGGCTGTGATGGAAGCCCCTTCTCTTAATAAGCGATCGATGATAACAAGGGAAGCAGCTTCTCTTAAATCATCTGTTCCGGGTTTGAAGGATAATCCTAACACAGTTACGCGCTTACGAAGTAAGGTATCAAAACGCTCTTTCATTTGGTCCACTAATTTATTTTGCTGCTTGTTATTTACGTGGATAACGGATTCTAATAGTTCAAAGCGGTGTTCCACATGCCCTGCCATCTGCACGAGTGCTTTTGTATCTTTTGGGAAACATGAGCCTCCATAGCCGATTCCAGCCTGGAGAAATGATGGAGCAATCCGTTGGTCCATCCCCATTCCATTCGCCACATCTTCTACGTTTGCCCCCACCTTTTCACAAATCGACGCAATCTCATTGATAAAACTAATCTTCGTAGCGAGAAATGCATTAGATGCGTATTTGATCATCTCTGCACTTGCCAGATCTGTTGTCATAATCGGAATTTGTAATGGGGTATACATCTCCATAATAAGTTGACTTGTTTCCTCATGATTAGCTCCAATGACGATTCGATCCCCTTCGAAGAAATCCTTCAGAGCGCTGCCCTCGCGTAAAAATTCGGGGTTCGATGCGAGTTCAACCGGATGAGGGGTTCGTTCTTGTACATATTCATGCAATTTCTCACAAGTCCCTACTGGAACCGTACTTTTTACTACAATGGTTACAGGTTGTTGAACTGTATGAGCGATTCTTTCCGCTGCTTGATATATAAAAGTCAGGTTGGCTGATCCGTCTGACAGCTGTGGTGTGCCTACAGCTAGCATAATAATCTCAGCGTCCTGAAGCTCTTCATAATTAGAGGTAAACGTAATTCTATTCTGTCTTTGGTTCTCTTGAATCATAGGCTCGAGACTTTGTTCGTAAATGGGAGACTGTCCCCTTCGTAAAGAATCAATTTTTTTATGATCGATATCGATGCACGTGACCTGATGTCCGATATGAGCTAGGCCCACGCTAGTCACCAGTCCTACATATCCAGCACCCACTACTGCAATCTTCTTCATCTCTCGTCCTCCTCCCTTCTTCTATTTAAGCATAGGAAGCAACCGGATCGTCAATCGCCATCTCATATTGCAGTAATAATTGATCAAAGATCGAGCTCCATGAGCAACTTTTAGCGTACAAGCATGCCTGAACTCCCATTTCTTTTAAAGTTTCTTCGCTCTGAAGTAAATCTGTAATCGCCTCAACAAATTCTTCTACATGACCAGGTGTACAAAGTTTTCCATTCTTATTATGTGTAATAATTCCTTGTACACCACCTGCTCTAGAACCGATTACCGGTGTACCAGTAGCCATTGATTCTAGAACAACATTTCCAAACGTCTCCGTGCTTGAAGGGAAGACCATAAGAGAGGATGAAGCATAAATTTGAGCCAAACGCTCACCTTCCACATAGCCTGTGAAGGTCATATTTTCAGGTGCTTGTTTTTTTAACTCAGAGGCTAGCGGGCCATCACCAGCCATAACCCAGTGAACCTTACCTTGTAAGGATGCCGGCAATGAGGCGACAACCTTCATTAACACATCAAGGTCTTTCTCAAGCGCAAGCCTTCCCACATAACTTAAAATAAAAGGCTCATCGATATTATATCTCTCTCGAATGGTAGAGGTTCGATAGTTGGGGTGAAACAGCTGACAATCGACTCCCCGGCTCCATATACTTACATTTTGAAAACCACGTTGAATCAGTTCTCTCTTTGTATCTTCAGAGGGAACAAACGTCTTCCGAAACGGCGCATGAAACCAACGCATATATCTCCAAATCATTTTTGATAATAGAGGGAGCTCGTAATAATCTAAATAGCGGTCAAAATTCGTGTGATAAGAACCGACCATAGGAATGCCTAATTTCTTTCCATAATAGAGGCCTGTGAATCCAATATTAAAAGGTGTGGCGATGTGAATAAGATCAGGTTGAAAGGCTTCTAATTGCTTTCGGACACTCGAAATATTCGGTAATGATAATCGACATTCAGGATAAAGATAAAAAGGAATACTTCTAAAGCCTTGAATGTGTTCCGGATTTGCATTTTCTTGGTTTCCATCCGGAGCAAAAACGAGGTACTCTATTCCTTGATCATCAAGATAGTTCACAAACCGTTGAAGGGTTTTCGCCACGCCATTGACTTGAGGAGTAAAGGTATCTGTAAAAAGAGCAACTCTCATTATTCTTCCTCCCTCTAACTCGTAGTACTCAAAAAGTTGTTGTTACTATAAGTATAGAAAGAGTATATGGAGAAAGAATCAACGTACTGTAAAAATTGCTTCATGAACTTCGTCAAAATGTGAGTTCTTTCTTTTATCCACATGTGGATAACCTTTTGCTATGAACACTTCTGTATTCTTGTGGATAATCCCTTTCAACGCTATGACATGAGAATACCCAACTGGATATGTTAATATAGAGGAAAATGCTCAGAATAAAGGAAGTGACATCATGCGTGTCGTAAACAATATTGCTGATTTAATTGGAGAAACCCCTTTAGTCAAATTAAACCGAATTGTCCCTGAAGGTAGTGCAGATGTTTATGTAAAACTAGAAATGTTTAATCCAAGCGGGAGCGTAAAAGACCGCGCGGCTTACAATATGATGGTTGAAGCTGAAAATGCTGGCTATCTAAAAGAAGGATCTACGATTATTGAGCCAACAAGCGGGAACACTGGAATCGGTCTCGCTATGAACGCAGCGGCTCGAGGGTACCGAGCGATTCTAGTCATGCCTGATACAATGACACAAGAACGCATTAACCTACTCAAAGCATATGGAGCAGAAGTGGAACTAACACCAGGGTCCGAGAAGATGCCTGGCGCAATTCGTCGTGCTGAAGAGTTAGCTGAAGAAATTGACGGAGCATTTATTCCGATGCAATTTAAAAACATGGCTAACCCTGATGCCCATCGAAACACGACGGCTAAAGAAATTATCGAAGCGATGGATGAGCTCGGAAAGCCTTTATCCGCTTTTGTCGCAACAGCCGGTACAGGTGGCACTGTAACAGGTACAGGTGAGCCTCTTAAAGAGCATTATCCTGATTTATCTGTTCATGTAGTTGAACCAGAAGGATCCCCTGTTCTTTCAGGCGGTAAGCCAGGAAAGCACAAACTAGTCGGTACAAGCCCTGGATTTATCCCAGAAATTTTAAACCAGGAAGTATACGATGAGATCTTTAAAATTACAGATGAGCAAGCGTACGATGTGACGCGCAGTCTGGCTCGTGAAGAGGGAATCTTAGTAGGTCCTTCAGCAGGTGCAGCCGTCTATGCAGCAATTGAAGTAGCCAAACGCAAACAGCCCGGAGAAGCGATCGTGGTAATTGCTCCAGACACAGGGGAGCGTTATCTTTCAGGCGATTTATTCCGTTTCTAAAACGATAGGATGAAAACGTGAAAGGACGAAATCTTTTATGATTTCGTCCTTTTTTGATTTCTTTCATGACCTTCCCATCCTTCCCTCTTATTGTCATACAGGATTCAGCATATCTCCCTGACCCTTGCGAATACTACAAATGGGACATAAGAGCCTATAAATCAGGGAGGTCATAATCATGAACAAGAAATTAGTCTATGCTCTAACCGCTGTTCTTTCTTTAGGGGTTTTAGGAGCATGTAACAATACAGACACGAAAGAAAGCTTAAACGATACTAACAACTCAAATGTAGAACGCCTTACGTTTGAAAACCAGGGAAAGGGCGATTCCTACAGCGCTAACGACGGCAACGGCCGCTTTAA
Organism: Pontibacillus chungwhensis; assembly: GCF_030166655.1. Classification (GTDB taxonomy): domain Bacteria; phylum Bacillota; class Bacilli; order Bacillales; family BH030062; genus Pontibacillus. The sequence goes on from NZ_CP126446.1 coordinate 4,019,256, forward strand.
CGTTCAAGGAGAAATGCGTCAGTATACAATCCCTGGCGGAGATATGAACGGAATGCGTGAAAATGTTGAGAAGTATGTACCTGATCAGTTTGAACAATACATGCAAGACGGCGAAAAACGTCGTCAATATCGTCAAGGTAAAGGCGATGGCAATGGACAGACTCAGTACTCACAGCCTGACCAAAACCAAACACCAAATCAAAATAACCAGAACCAGCAAAAGCAGCAAACTGAACAGCAAAAAGAGCAAACTGAAAAAGCTCAAAGCGACTTCAAAGCAAAAGTAGTTGAATTAACAAACAAAGAACGTAAAAAGAAAGGCTTACCTGCTTTAAAAGCAGATGCTGAACTTCGCGGGGTTGCCCAGAAGAAATCTGAGGATATGGTGAAGAACGATTACTTCTCTCACACTTCTCCTCGTTACGGAAGCCCATTTGAAATGATGCAAAACTTCGGCGTGGATTATAAAACAGCAGCGGAAAACATTGCTGCTGGTCAACAGACTCCAGAAAAAGTTGTTCAACAGTGGATGAATAGTGCAGGACACCGTAAAAACATTTTAAATAAAAATGTAACACACATCGGTATTGGTATTGCTAAAGGCGGAGAAATGGGTATTTACTGGACACAAATGTTTATTCAGAAATAAAGAATTGAAAAATCTCAGAGCTCATTATGAGCTCTGAGATTTTTTGTGTAAGGGGTATTTGTGGTTTGGTCTCTTGGCTGGGCGTTCGGACGCTTTTTGGGAGGGTACTGATGTTTTGGAGCGGTGTCCTGATGCTTTCGGGCGTGGTACTGACGATTTCGGGCGGTGTCCTGATGCTTTCGGGCGTGGTGCTGACGCTTTCGGGCGTGGTACTGACGTAGTACTGACACTTTGCCAGAGCGCCCTGGCTTAGCAGCATTTAAAAATCCCCCATTTGAGCCAAATGCTCAAATGGGGGATCAATATAGTTATGCTTGCTGTGCAATGGCTTCTTTACTCTCTAATTCGATGACATTTCGTTGTTCGTTGTGGCGGTTGACGGTTTTCACATTAAGTGTGCCATCGAACTTGTCGCCTTCTTGTGTAGTAAAGGTTACTTCTACATCCTTATTTTCCTCTTTTCGATGTTCGAACATTTCATATTGATCCACGTTATTTAACGTTAAATCACAGTGTTTCTTTCCATCTACTTGAGTAATGACATATGTTCCATGAGCAAATCGGATTGACTCGCCACTTTTTGTCATATATACATCTTTTAATTCTTGTTCTTGTGCTGGCATTCCTTGATCCCTCCATGAAAATGTCTTGTACAGTTTAATTGACGTTTTCTGCACTTTTTAAACCTCTAAAAGGGTTTGCACCAACTCATTCGCCCCCCCATATGATACATAAAAGCTTGATATGGGAGGCTTTATACGTGGCAAAAGAACTTCCTTTTTTTCACAAACCATTAGCTCTTTTTTTATTGGAAATGTGTGAAATTACGTATGAACAGTACAAACAAAAAGGGTTATTCGCGATTCCAAAGGGATTCACATTAGTCGATTCCTTTAAGGCCGCTTCTATTCAGGATATGGAATGGTTTGGTTTTATAATTGAAAGCAACGATGCTGTTATCATCGCTTTTCGAGGAACTCAGTCAGAGCCCGACTGGATTGCTGATGCACGCGTTTATGAAACCCCATTCCCCTATATGGAGGATGCGGGGTTAGTGCACACTGGTTTTTTAACCGTGTATGATTCTTGTCGAGATGCGATATTTGAAGCCTATAAAAAAGTATCCCCCCACAAAACCCTTTATATCACAGGACACAGCCTTGGCGCAGCTCTTTCCACCCTTCATGCCCTCGATGCATCCTTGCACGCCCCGTTTCCTCAGATTGTGATGTATAACTACGCTAGTCCCCGCGTGGGTAACAAGGAATTTACGATCACCTATCGAAACCGTGTCCCTTTGAGCATTCGATTTGTGAATGTACACGACGTTGTCACCAAAGTTCCTCCGACCATTATTTATTGCCCGATTACAAAGCAAGTCTGGTACTATGCCCATGTTAAAGCCCAGATGTCGTTTTCTATCCAGACAGAAACCATCTCAGGAAACCATAGCCTGGTCACCTATAAGAAAGGGATTGAACAATTTTTATAGCGTCAGACGCCTAGTCTTCAAAATTGTACAAAATTCTTCTTCATTTGGTATAACTAAACCTCAGATTCGCGCATACAATATATTAGAATATTCAGATAATATAAAGTTAGGGGCCCCCACTCTATCTTTTGTCGATGACCATAAGCTTCGGAAAAAAATCAATCTTTGAGAGGTGTGACGTATATGTTATCGATTAAGACGCTGAAGCCCTTTTATGTAAAGCAAGAAACTCGGAATATCCGGATTATGTTAGCTTATCAATACTTCACCATTCATATTGATGGAGACGTCTATCAATTTGTACCCATTGAGGGTCGGGAAATTGTTGTGAACCGCAAGACAAAGCGAATTGAAAACGCGAAAGACATTCTTGTCTTCCAAAAAGGCAAACATATGATTCAAATTTCAATTGAAGAGCTTCTGGATATCCCTGAATTCTTAACACATGTTCACTCAATCGCTCATCGTTATTTAACAAAGCAACTTCCTGTTACTTTAGAGAAATCAGGTGATATCATTTATGAATTAGAGCGCCAAAATGCTATGCGACTCATTGATGAAGCCATTGACCAGAACGATAAGGAAGCGTTCCTTGAGCTTTGCAGCTACATGAATGAACACTTTGCTGTATCACATGAAACTCAAAAATAACCCCTGTCACTTCAGCGCTTTTTATTGAGATGGTCTCTCGTTGAGGAAGCGTGATGAAGTGATAGGGTCTATTTTTTACTTATACTTATAATAATCTGTAGAAATTTCTCGAATAAATCGACTCGGTTCACCAAGAGTGAGTAACGATAGTTCATGCATAGCCCTTGTACAAGCTGTATAGAAAAGATGACGGTCTAATTGAAACTGGTAGTTCTCATCGGATGCATCATGGAGAAGGACAGCGTCAAATTCAATTCCTTTTGCTAAATACACAGGAATAACAATTATGCCTTTTGTGAACGTGTACGTGTCTTTATCCATAAGACGAACGGGAATATCTTTAGATACCAGGACATCGTAAGCTTTTTGACTTTCCTCTGCCGTCTTACAAATAATAGCGATCGTTTCATACTTCTTCTCACCAAGGCGATACAATTCTTTAATGAGCGAATGTTGATGTTCTTCTTGAGTGGCAGTGCTCACAAGTAGTGGCATGACTCCTTCACGATTGAAGGGTTGAATGCTCTCTCCGCCTGGAATCAATTGTTTTGTGAACTCTATAATTTGGCGTGTAGAGCGATAACTCCGAAGAAGCGTTAAATATTCTGCACGATTTGCTTCATAAAGGTCCTCAGACAGAAGATTCGGCGCATGAAGCGTATGAGCATAGATGGCTTGGTTATAATCTCCGAGCACCGTCATACGACTGTAAGGAAATAGTTTTTTCAAAAAGGCAAACTGAAACGGGGAGTAATCTTGTGCCTCATCTATAAATAAATAACGAATGTGATTATAGATATGCGTTCCTTTAATAAGGTCTTCTAAATATAAGAAAGGCGTCACATCCTCATAGAACAGGGTGCCATGTTCTAATTGATCCGTTGTTTGGTTTGCGGCCTCTTTGCTAAGCCCAGTTCTCGATTGAAATAGTGACTTATAGATCGTTTTCATGTTCAAGAACTGCAGATCATGAATTTTTCGCTTAATGGGTTTTGTATATTTCTTAACGATTGCCTTTGATAACAGTTTTTGTTCGAGTACGGCATCATCAAATGTTTCGGCATTGCCTCTGTATCCTGCTTGTAATTTTTGATGAATTTTTAGGTATTCTTCTTTTCCCAATAACTCAATTTCTTCCTCGACCCATTCTTTAGAGCGTTCTCTCTTCTCCATAGCTTCGATTTCACTGAGTAACCAATTAACTACCTCCTCCAGACGATTCGGTATGGAGATAAAAGGATCCAGGGTATAGAAGTGGTTCTCTATTTCCTCTTTGGAGACGATAATTTCTCCTCGGAATTTAATATTTTTAAATGCTAATCCCTTTTTAGCAAGGGAATCTGCATAATGATCTACATCTTCCTTAAATTGAAGCGTCGCCTTATATTGGACTCCTTCTAAGCGTGTTTCATAGGTTTCATTGCGTTCTGCCGTCAGCAAATATTCTAGCTGATCATAAGCATCCTCGTATTGAAGCCTCGTTTGCAGGCGATCTTCCATATATTCTTGAAAGGTGGTCTGCGCAATGTTTTCCTCTCCTAATTCAGGGAGGACATTAGCCACATAGCTGTTAAACATCGGATTTGGGGAAAATAGCATCATTTGATCCGCTGTAATCTTCGTTCGATACCGATAGAGTAGGTAAGCGACTCGTTGAAGCGCTGCAGATGTCTTTCCGCTACCGGCAACACCCTGAACAACTAAAAAGGGGCGTTGATCATATCGGATAATTTGGTTCTGCTCCTTCTGAATGGTAGCAACGATACTCTTCATTTGGGTATTAGCTTGGTTTCCAAGGACTTCTTGAAGGAGCTCATCCCCTATCGTGACACCGGTATCAAACATCCCTTTAATTTCTCCCTGGCGTATGATGTATTGGCGTTTCACATCCATAGTCCCCTCAATAGTCCCTTCTGGTGTATCGTACTCTGCAGGTCCCGGAGAATAATCGTAGTAAAGGCTAGAGATCGGAGCTCTCCAATCATAGACGAGGAAATTCTCATCCTGCCGGTCCATTAAAGAAGAGATCCCTATGTACACTTGATCTGTCTCCTGACTACGGGCTTCTGTGAAATCCACCCGCCCGAAATAAGGAGAGCTCTTCATCCGCTTCAGCGTTTTTAGTTGATCATAGACATGCTTATGGCTCCGCTCTCGCTCACCTAACAGTTCGGCCTGCTGACGGAGACTGTTGTAAGTTTCCATAATATCATCAGGCTCATCAATATTAACCGTTACATCTTCCCAGAATGTTTCCCGGAGGCCAATGACCTCTTCTTTTACATCTCCTGCTTTCTCTTGGATATCCTCTACTTTCTGTTCAATCTCTTGAACCACTTTGTCTACCCGCTCTTGTTCTCGCTGCCGCTCATCCACAGGAAACTCCCCCTTCTGCATGTATTTCTATACTTATCTTTTTTTCTTAACTTCACTCGGTAAGGTGAGACTCAACAACCATTAACATAGCCTTTTCAAACCCACCTTATACTTTCACTCAACGACTTGCTGGCCAAATTGAACGTCAACGAGACTTCGGTAAAAACCACCGTGAGAAACTAATTGGTCATGTGTCCCTCTTTCAATAATCGAACCATTTTGAAGCACGACAATTTGATCGGCTTGATAGATGGTATGCAAACGGTGAGCAATCACGAAACTGGTGCGCCCTTTCATTAACTTCTTAAGAGCGTCATTAATCTTCATCTCTGTTAATGTATCTATACTACTCGTTGCTTCATCTAAAATCAGAATGGCAGGGTCTTTAATCATGGCTCTAGCAATAGAGAGAAGCTGCTTCTGGCCTTGACTGATACTAGCGCCTGAAGATTGCAGAATCGTATCATATCCATCTGGAAGCTTACAAATGAAAGAATGAGCGTTTGCCTCCTGAGCCGCTTTCTCCACCTCTTCATTAGTCGCGTCAAGTTTTCCATACCGTATATTCTCTCGAATGGACGTCTCAAATAAGAAGGAGTCTTGAAGAACGACTGCCATTTGTGTCCGTAAACTTTCTCTCGTAATTTGTTTCGTATCTTTTTGATCCACGAGTATCCGTCCTTGATCAGGATCGTAGAAACGAAGAAGTAACGAAATAATAGTTGTTTTCCCTGCGCCTGTCGGACCCACTAATGCAACCGTATCGCCAGGCTTCGCATGGAGGTCAATCTTATGGAGAGTGGCTTGGTCCTCTTCATAAGCGAAAGACACCGATTCAAAACGTACATCCCCTTTTACATTTGTAAGACGAGACTCCTTACCTTCTTTTGCTTCAGGCGCTTCATCCATGACTTGAAACACTCGCTCAGCCCCTGCAACCGCAGAGAGAATCATATTGAACTGATTCGCTAAATCATTCAAAGGCCGCGTGAATTGCCTTGAGTAGGTCGTAAAGGTAACAATAACCCCAACAGAAATAGAACCCTTAACCGCTAAATAGCCACCGGCCCCAACAATAATAGCAAAGCTCACATTATTTAACATATTCATCAATTTAGGAATAAATCCTGTGTAAGTTTGCGCCCAATAGCCTGCTGTCTTTAATTGGGCATTCTTCTCATTAAATTCATCCATGGTTTCTTTCTCTCTTGAGAATAACTTTATAATAGAGTGACCACTTAACGACTCTTCAATATAGCCATTCAGATCTCCGAGGTGCCGTTGCTGATCCTTAAAATATATACTCGTGCGTTTCGTGATCCATTTCATTCCTAAAACTAAAACAGGAACAATGATCAACGTAAGAAGCGTTAGTATGGGACTTAACCAAATCATCATCCCAATGGTCCCTATAAGCACTAATATACTTGTCGTAAACTGAATAATGGATGAGTTCAGGGTTCGGCTAACATTCTCCATATCATTCGTGAGACGGCTCATTAATTCCCCGTGTTGCTGTTTTTGAAAGTAGGAAAGTGAGAGTTTCTGCAAGTGGGCAAATAAATGTTCACGCATGCTGTATACAGTATGTTGTGAGACTCCGATCATCCAGTAATTTTGCAAGATAAGTGCAATCATTTGAAAGAGGTAAATAGCTCCTAAGCCAATGAATAACTGTATTAATTCGCCGGTCTCTACTTTCTCAATAACACGGTCTACAGTTAATCCGAGTACGTAGGGACCAACTAATGAAAGACCAGAACTGATTAGCACCATGAGCATCACAAGGATAAAGAGCCCTTTATGTTGAGCCACATACTTCCAAATTCGTTTCAAAGTAGCACCCATGTCATTAATTTTAGGCGGTTTCTGCCCCATTCTGGCATGGGGATGAGATTTAATAGGAGTTCTCGACATAGTTACCCGCCCCCTTTTGTTGCTGAGATTCGTATAACGTTTGATAAAATGGATTGTTTGTTAGCAACTCATTATGAGTCCCTATCCCCTGCACTTCTCCTTCATGTAGGAGGAGCAGTTGATCCGCTTCCTTTACTGAACTTATTTTCTGGGCAATAATGAATACGGTATAAGGAAGGCGGCTTAACTTTCTTAAAATTTCTGATTCTGTCTTCGCATCTAAAGCACTTGTACTATCGTCTAATATTAATACATCGGGCTTTTTCATAAGTGCTCTCGCTATACAGATCCTCTGCTTTTGCCCACCTGAGAAATTCACACCCTTTTGACCGATTTTGGTATCAAACCCTTTCGGTAAGGCTTTTATAAATTCATATATTCCAGCATCCATTGTAGACTGTCTCAAATCTTCTTCGGTCCCTTCTGGATTTCCCCATAACAAATTCTCTCTTACGGTTCCAGAAAAGAGATGGGCCTCTTGAGGCACAACTCCCACCTTATCTCTTATTTCTGTTACATCTAACTCATCGCTATTCGTTTCTGCAAATGTAATCTGTCCGCTTGTTGGCCCGTAAAGTCGGGGGATGAGCTGTGCAAGTGTTGTTTTTCCTGCCCCTGTTTCACCAAGAATGCCGAGCATCTCTCCCTGGCGAACTGTAAAGCTAATATTCTTTAAGGCAGGGTAGCTCGTTCTTGTAGGGTAAGAAAATGAAACATTGTGAAACGTAACGTCCCCTGCTTGGTAAGCGGCTGTTTGCTTTTGACCTTGTTCTCCCTTTTGTTCTTTTAAAATGGATTCAATTCTTGAAATGGATGCTCTCCCTCGTGAGAACAGCATAATTAAGAAAGAAAACACCCCAAAGGAGAACATAATTCGCATACCATAATTGAGAACGGAAACGACTTCACCAGGCTGCGTCCCTCCCCCATTTAATTGATAAGACCCAAACCATAGGATGACAATGAGGCTCACGTTCATTCCAAACATAATCATCGGCATTGTTGTCTCCATCAGACGAAGCGCCTTTGTGTTGGCTTTACGTAAAGGACCATTCGCTTCTTGAAATTGTTGCTGTTCAAAATCTCCACGATCATATGCTTTCACTAACCGCATATTAAATAGATTTTCTCTTATCACATGATTAACCTGATCAAGCTTAACCTGAACAGAGCGAAATCGTTTAACCCCCTTCGTCATGACGATGATCATACACCCTAGTAATAAGGGGACGACTAGGAGTAAGATAAGCGCCAGATCCGGTTCCACCACGAAGGCCATGACAAGTCCAAATAAGATAAAGAGCGGAGCCCGAAGCATAATACGCATGGCCATAAATAAGAGGCTTTGAAGTTGCGTTACATCACTTGTCATTCTGGTCAGTAATGTGGATAGGGAATACGTTTGAAGTTGGGTCGGAAAAAAGTACTGTATTCTCTGAAACATGTCTTTACGTACATTATGGGCAACTCCCTGACTCACATTAGCTGCAAAGAAAGAGTTTGTAATTCCTGCTGTAAAAGCAAGAAGGGAAAGTCCTAGCAGAAGCCCTCCCCAGCCCGCTACAGCGGAAAGGTCTTGTTTTAATACCCCTCTATCGATAATGATCCCCATGATAAGAGGCTGAAGTAGCTCAACGATTAATTCTACAACCATTAAGAGAAGGGCAATAATTGCAGATCCTTTGTAAACCTTTATGTATGAAGCGATGGTCTTCATTATTGAAACACCTCTTGTTTGCTGAATATTCAAATAGTTTATGATAAAAAACAGTTCCTTACAAGGCTATAGTGTAGAAAAAAGGTCTGTGAACGTACGTACTCAGACCTTTTCGTTCTCTTATTTAGTTAGATCTTTCTGAAGGTCTTGATGGCGTTCTGAGGATTTTAGTCTCCCCTTCACAACCCTTTCTCCCTTTTCAATGATCCATTGTAGGGCTAATCCATGTAGCACGACCCCTAAGATAGACGTAAACACTAGCATAATAATAGAGAACGTGCTGAGCGAAATTCCACTTTGATGCCCGAAAAACAGTAGTTGTCTGCCTATCATAAGGAAGGCATCAGAAAATGTTGAGATTTCGCCTTCTGCCATCCACAATAGGGACGATTCAATGGCTAGCAGAGTAGCCATTAACCCAAAAAGAACAATCTTAGACTTATAGGTAAGTCGGTTGATAAGGGGTTCTACATAATATTTCGTAATGGTTTTTATACGAAAGAGATAAATAATGCGCACAATACGTGCCATTTGAAAGAATTGGTCAAAGGGAATCACCGCAACAACTAGAAAGGGGTTCTGTTTCACGAACTCCCATTTATTCTTTGTCAGTACCAGACGGATTAGAAAGTCTATCATAAAGATCCCCCATACAATCCAGTTCACCACAGAATCATACGGGCGGTCGCTCCATAATGTCATTATGGTAACCATAACAAGCAGAACCATAATGCCTTCATATAAACGCTTAAAGATTTTCATGTTCTCGTCCTTTACATCGCCTTTGCTACTAGTATATCACGATGATTAAAATTCGGACCCTTGCATGTGGAAATTGTTCTTCCCCTCATTCTTAACCTTATAAAGAGATTGATCTGCTCTCTTTATCAATTCATCCGCTTCATTTCCATGTTCAGGATACAAGCTGACTCCGACGCTTGCATGAATCGGGATTTCAATCTTCTCCCGTGAATATGGATTATGCTTAAATCGTTTAAGCAGGGTCTTCACTTCTCCCCTTACATAGTCAGAAGAAGGAATTTCATCCAAGCAAATAACAAATTCGTCTCCTCCTAGCCTAGCTGCAAACCCCTTTCCGCTAACAAATTCCGTCACTTCCTGAGCCACATGCTTTAGGAATTCATCCCCAACTGCATGCCCATACTGGTCATTTACTTGTTTAAAAGAATCTAAATCAAATAGAATGATTGCCATATAGAGAGGACCATGACCTTGAAGTCTTTCTTCTAAAGATTGGTAGAAAGAACGCCGATTAGGGAGTTGAGTTAACGAGTCATGATAAGCAAGGAAGGAAACTTGTTCTGCCTTTTGCTTCTCAGAGGTAATATTTCGGATAATGATCATGAAATAAGGCTCTTGGTCAACAAATAAGAAGTCACCGTCAATTAGCAAATGACGGATTTGTCCGTCTTTAACACTCTCAATCTCCGCTTCAAATTGTCTTACGGGCTGACGTTTTTCGAAAATTTTATCATACAACTCAATCCATTCCTGCTGATGCGTAGCTTGATAGGCTTCAAATACATTTCGACTCTTTATGTTCGCATCTTCTAGGAAGTGTTGGGCTGTCGGGTTCGCTTCTTTAATCATCCCTTTACTATCTACTAACAGAATGGCGTTTGGATTGAGGGTGAACAAAATCTCATATCGTTTAGAATATGACGATAGGAAATCATATTTCAGCATAGCCATCCTTAACATAAAGCACCAGACAACTCCGGCAAAGATATAAGGATGAGGGGGTAACCACGGACCAAAATCTATATAACCGAACACGATATTCCATCCTAAAACAAACACAAACGAATATAACAATATATCCATGATCCGTTTTCGTTCTAAGGAATCAACCACTTTCCTTTGTTGGACAATCATATAGATAAAGAAAAGGGTTAATATATTCCCAGTTGTAATTGATGCAAAGTAAGGAACATTATGGATGGGTAACTTCCATATTCCTTGCTGCACAAAGTTACTGCTATTGAACACATTGCTAACAGAGAGTACGGTTACCAGAACAAATAAAACAGGTACATAATAAATATATGGACGTAAGCGGGCGGGTATTCGGTATTTGAAGGACGTCACTTCAGCAACAAAGTGAAAACCGAAGCTTGTAAGGAGAGCACCTACATTACCAAACCAAAATGCGACTAAGGGGGCACTATATTGAATGGGGAGTAAATGACGTATATATTCTTCTAAGAACAACAACATATATCCCAGAACAATCAAGCTGGCCAGCCGATGGATCTTACTTTGGACATTTCTAAGCAGAACCTCAATGGCCATATAAAACAGAAATAAGAACGGAATTAAGTAGACAAAGAGACTTACTATAGTCGATTCGACAGTCATACAAACACACTTCTCTTCATTAGTTTTCATTCATTATATTTAGATTAGCATGAATTACTCATATAATTAACTCAAAACGCTTTTTTCAAACCAAATAATAGGCATAAAGATCTACTAATCTCACATTCACCTTACGAATAAGGCTCATGCATATTCGTTTTCATTCCCTTCCGTTTATGATAGAGTACTTCGAGTATCGAAAGCACTAAACCTAATATAGGAGGAAAGATATGCAACAGGAATCAACTCCGCTTTTCAAACAAGGATACTTTAAGACCATTCTCATTCTCAGTATTGCTGTATGGCTTGTTGTTATGAATACCACAATGTTTAACGTGGCCCTCCCAAATGTCCTTACAGATTTTGACCTCTCCCCGTCTCAAGGAGCATGGATTGTCTCAGGATATTCGATTGTACTCGCGATCTTTACGATTTCCTACACTCGTCTAAGTGATTACATCCCTTTGAAACGCTTGTTGATCATTGGAATCATTCTGTTTGCCTCAGCATCAATATTCGGCTATTTCACACAGAATTTCGTCTGGCTTATGATTGCGCGTCTCTTGCAAGCCGCAGGGGCAGCCGCCATTCCAGGACTGTCTTATGTCTATGCCGGCCGCTTTGTACCAGGCCACCACAGAGGACGAGCCATGGCTTTTATCGCTTCAGCTTCCTCACTCGGCTTTGGACTTGGTCCCGTATTTGGAGGGGCGATCACAGATTATTTAAGTTGGAATTTCTTATTCGTCTTCACGTTACTAGTCGTAGCGGTCTTACCTATACTAAATAAGAGGTTACCGAAAGAAGAGACCAAACCAGGACAGTTTGATAAAATCGGTGCTGTATTAACCGGGCTATCGGTTACAGCTCTACTGTTGTTTATCTCTACGATTACGTGGTATTACCTGGTGATTGGTCTGGTTTTCATAGGCGGATTATGGTGGCACTTAAATCAGAAAACGTCCCCTTTTATTCAGCCTGAATTGATTCGAAATAAGTCGTATCGTTTAATTGTCTATATGAGTTACTTAGGCTTTACCACCCACTTTGCCATTCTTGTTCTCATGCCTCTAATGTTGAAAAATGTATACGATAAGAATCCGACAACGGTAGGATTAATTATCTTTCCAGGAGCGTTCCTTTCAGCAATAGCAGCTGTCTATGTAGGACGATTAATCGACCGATACGGAAATATTCGCATCATGCTTCTCGCTCATGTGCTTTTGACAGCATCGACCGTTATCTTTTATTTCCTATCTCCGATTAATGAATATATGATTATGTTTGGTTACATGTTTACAAGCTTTGGATTTTCAAGCCTTTCCTCAAGCTCTACAAATGAAGTGTCCCGTTTCCTTCCATCAGCCCTTATCGGATCAGGGATCGGCCTCAAACAGCTTATCCAATTTGTCGGCTCAGCATCAGGGCCCGTATTAGCAGGATTCTTTTTAGAATTTGGAGATCAGCAATATTCTGTTGAATCTTTCCAGAACACCTTCCTGTTTATCCTTGTCCTCATGATTTTGTCTTGTCTAATTTTCTGGCAAATGGTAAAAAAATCTACTCAAACCAATTAACGATCAATAATTATGTAAAAAGCTGTCCCTTTATAGGGACAGCTTTTTTATGGTTTATGGGATATCATACCCTTGAGAACTGGTATAGATCTCAAACCACTGATCTTTTGAAAGGGATAGATCAAGTGAAGCTACAGCCGTTTGAATACGTTCTATTTTACCTGAACCAACAATCGGCATAATATGTGCTGGATGAGCAAGTAACCAAGCATACATCACCTGGTCGATTCCCTCACCTCCAACTTCTCCTGCCACTTTTTCAAGGGTGGTTCGCAGGCGAACGGCACGCTCACTATCGCTAGTGAATACATCTCCTCCACCAAGTGGAGACCAGGCCATAGGGGCCATCCGTTTTTCCATGCACGTATCTAGTGTCCCATCATGAATGTTTTCAAGGTTATAAGGTGACAATTCAATTTGATTGGTCACAAGTTCAACATCTACAAATGACTGAAGCATGTCTAATTGATGCTTCTTGAAGTTCGATACGCCGAAATGGCGAACTTTCCCTCCGTTTTTCAATTCACGAAAAGCTTCTGCGACTTCTTTAGGATTCATAAATGGATCTGGTCTGTGAATGAGTAATAAATCGATATAATCCGTTCCAAACGCTTCTAAAGAATGTTCAACAGACTTCAAGATGTGGGCTTTGCTTGTATCATAATGGTGAGATTTATGCTCAGGACGGTTCTCTGATTCAAGAACAATCCCGCACTTCGTTACAATTTCCATCCTTTCACGAAGCTCTGGTTTAAGAGCCAGCGCCTCACCGAATAATGGTTCACAAGTATAACTTCCATAAATATCAGCATGATCAAATGTCGTAATACCTAGGTCTAAACACTGTTCGATTAATTCGACCACCTGTTCGTTTGAGTACTTCCAGTCCGCCAATCTCCATTGTCCATGTACAATTCGGGACAGAGATAAATCCTCGGCTAGTTGAATACGTTCCATGAGTGATGCTCCCTTCAAATATGTATATACCACTCAATCCTACTTCCTTTTCCCATAAAACGCGAGGAAAGCGCTTCATCATAGTAAAGCGTGCCAGACACCCTTTATTAGGATAAAGGGTGTCTGGCACGGATTTAAATTCGTACGGTTCCGTTTTGACTTTGGTAAATGGAATCGATTAGTTTAATATTTTCAAGTGTTTTAAATTGTAGATCGTCAATCGTTTCTTGGTTTCTCGTAATTCGTTCAAATGCTTCAATTTGAAGACTATACTGATCACCTTTCTCTACTACTTCTCGCTCGCCATCATTCGTAGAGATCCGAATTATCCCATTGTGATCATTCGCATCTGGTCGGTAGGCGTGAGGAACTGTAATGCGCCCTTTTGTACCAATGATTTCATACTCATTGCGTAAAGGTGTGTTAAAGCTACAGTCTACTTGAACGAGTGTTCCGTTCTCAAGTTTCATTGTTACAAGTGAAGCTACGTCTACCTCATGGTCTTCATCAACAGTAGAGATTGACTGAACATGTTCTGGTTTACTGCCTAATAAATGAAGCGCAGAGTGCGTTCCGTAGCAGCCAACGTCCCAAAGGGCGCCACCACCCTTTTCTGGGTCTAATCGAATGTTATAGGAACTCTGGTCAAAGCTAAAGGAGAAACTTGCCTTCATTAATTCCACATCACCGATCTCTCCTGAAGCGATAATCTCTTTCACACGCTCATGTTGAGGATGGAACTGATACATGAAGGCTTCTAAGAACACCACATTGTGATGTCTACACGTCTCTATCATTTCTTCTACGTCACGGTAATGTAGAGCAGCTGGCTTCTCGCATAAGATATGTTTACCTGCTTCTGCTGCCTTTAAGACCCATTCTTTATGAAGATGGTTAGGTAAAGGAATATAGACCGCTTCTACTGAGCTGTCATTTAGCAATTCCTCATAATTGTTATACGCATTTTCGATTTCAAATTGCTTCGCTACTTCCTGCTCCTTCCCGCTGCTGCTGGCTACAGCTACAACCTCAGCTCCTTCCGTTCTCTGAATGGCTGGTATTAACGCTTTTTTTGCAATATTTGCTGTACCTAAGATACCCCAACGCACTTAAAATCCGCTCCTTTATATTCTTTTTAGCTATTCCTTCCCAGCGTCTATACCCGTTCCTTCCCATATTCAAAGCTTTTAGAAGCATATCCTTCTATTGTTTTTTGAATTTTTAGTCATTTAGGTTGATTTTTCTTCTTTTCTTGTCGATAAAAAGCAAAAGAGATATAAGATTAAAGGAGTGAGGGGATGTTCGGGAAACATTCATTGAAAGGGAAAATGATTTTATTTATGGTATTGATTGTTACGATACCATTACTTTTAACGGGCTACTTATCCTACCAGAAATCTGAAGCACTGGAATACGCGGTCATTCATAAAGGAGATCTTGAAAATCTAAATAAGGATTTTCATTCCATTTTTGAGTCCTATGAGGAGAAACTTTCTTCTTTAGCAAGCGAAGAGGAAATGGATGTCTCTAGCTATTCTTTTGATAACAAATCGAACGCTTCTATTACCAATATGCCCGATCAGAACGACCCTGTAAAAACGGCCTTTTACGAAGAGTACTTGCAAGACAAAGCTGCAAATGACGAATACACGTTAAACTTATATTTGGGTACAGATGAGGGAGCCTTTTACCTTTCTAACATTCCCCCTAAAGAGGTTAACCTAAATCAATACGATCCAAGGTCTACCGATTGGTATAAGAAAGCCTTAGAAGCTAAAGGGGAAGTCATCTGGACTGATCCTTATATTGATACCGGAACAGGGAAATCAACTATTACATTAGCAAAAACCTTAACTCAAAATGGTGAGATACAAGGAGTAGTCGGACTGGATTTTGATATGCATCAGTTGGCTTTAATTCTTCGTAAAGATGTGTTGATCAACACGTTAATCATAACAGCCGTTTCTCTTATTCTAGCCATCATAGTTATTTATTTTTATTTCACTAGAATCTCTAAAGACTTATCTGCTGTTCAAGAAGGGATGTCTCAGGTAGCTAAAGGGGATCTAACAACGGAAGATTTACCAACCAAACGGAAAGATGAAATCGGCCAACTCACAACAAGCTTCAACCATATGGTTACAAATGTAAGGAATCTAATTTCTAGCGTGGTAGCTACCTCCCAACAGGTAGCAGCATCTTCAGAACAATTGCACGCCAATGCTGAAGAAACTTCAACAGCAGCCGAACAAATTGCGGGTTCAATTCAACACGTTTCTTCAGGTGCCGATGACCAATTAGACAAGATTGATGGAGCCGCACAACATATGAAACGACTTTCGAAAGATTCAAGTGCACTTGCTGATCGCACTTCTAGAATCACCCATACAACAGAACAGACATCCCAAGAATCCGAACAAGGCCAGGAAATTATAACAAAGGCGATCCGCCAAATGGAACGAATCAACCAGAATACAAATGAAACAACTGTGATGATGAATAC
The DNA here is from genome assembly GCF_030166655.1 of Pontibacillus chungwhensis. Taxonomy (GTDB): domain Bacteria; phylum Bacillota; class Bacilli; order Bacillales; family BH030062; genus Pontibacillus. Next base: position 4,035,474 of record NZ_CP126446.1, read on the forward strand.
ACTCAATGAAAAATCAGTAGAAATTGGCTCCATTGTCTCTCTTATTACCAATATTGCAGAGCAGACAAATTTACTTGCTCTTAATGCAGCTATTGAAGCAGCACGTGCTGGTGAACATGGCAAAGGATTTGCAGTAGTTGCTGACGAAGTTCGCAAACTAGCAGAGCAGTCAAATCAATCTACCAAGCAGATCCAATCTCTTATTCAGGATATTCAAAACAAAACACATGACACTCTCTCCTCCTTGCATGAAGGAGAAGAAGCACTTCATGAAGGGACGAGCTTAGTCAATCGTGCAGGTGATGTATTTACGAACATCTCAACTGCTTTTCACCACCTAGCCTCAGACATGAATGAAATGTCAACTTCTATAGTAGACATGAATAAGAACACCGACTCTTTATCTGAAACCATGGACACCGTTACCGCTATCACGTCTCAGACGAGTGGGTTCACACAAGAAGTGGCGAGTGCTGCTGAGGAACAAAATGCTTCTATGGAAGAAGTTTCTGCTGCAACAAGAGCATTGGCTACATCAGCCTATGAACTACAAGAGCTTGCCTCCGCATTCCAAACTAAAGTTGACTAACATATACGAGGATTTTCTCTTTTATGTTGCCTATTGAAAGTAGACCTTTAGCTAAGGTCTACTTTTTCTTATTCGAATTCACAAAACATATTTAAAATACAGAATCTTATAGTAAAATAAGTAAAAGGTTGAATGACCAATTATGTTAAAGATTGGAGTTATCTATGAAGGATTCTGTGCTCAGATCATGGAGTATCTGGACAACCATTGCTCTCATCTTGATGGGAATCACGATGCCATTATGGTTGAGCGTTGATGTAGTCGGACTGACGTCTGCGATGGAGGATTTAGACAACAACCCGTCTGGCAGTACGCTTATGATGACCGCTTTTACACTTGTTATGTTAAACACAATACGTGCGCTCCCACATTATCTTGGAGCGCTATTATTAGGAGATATACTTGGCAGGAAGTTTGAGAAGCCCTGGCTAAAAGTAGCGGTTCCTTTCGTAGTCATCCCATTGGTATATGCATCGATCAATTCTTACAGCGCCGTCAATTACGATTTCGGTGGCCCTGCTTTCTTGATCTTACTATCTATCGTATTGATGCACATGTTAAGCCGCGATCAGCTAAGACCTGTTCTTAAATCATTTGTTTTAGCTCAATTATTGTTTGGCTATCAATGGCTTGATACCGTTACGTTTTTAACTCCATATGGCTTCGGTGGTGGAGCGATCTCATCTGAACTTAAAGACATTGCGGTTTCTCTGGAATTTGGAACTACTCTTTCTTTCTATAGCATTGTCCTTTGTTCGATATTCGTCATCAATGCAGTGATGTTAGCTGTTTATTTAGCGGTCTCTGCTCAAAAGTGGAAAATCAAACAAGACCTAAATCGCGCCAGAGGGGAAATGATTGAATCAAGATCAGGACGAGAGGCTCTTCATCTAGTTCATGACTTAAAAACCCCGCTCGCTCTGATCGAAGGACTCAATTCATTAATTCAAATGAAAACGAAGAACCAAGAGATCCTCGATTATACGGATAAAATCTCAGAATCTATTCAATCTACCAGCAATATGGTATCTGAGATTCTGTATGATGAGAAGAAAAACTGGTGCAGTATGAAGCGTTTAATCGAATACATCAGAGCCAACAAATTAAGTTATGCGGCCATTTCCTTCGATTTTGAATTACATGCAGATGAACAAGCTGAAGTCCTTGTAAACAAAATACGCATGACCCGGGCGATGGTCAACTTGATTGATAATGCCTGTGATGCTGTAGACGGGGTTGAAGATGCCCATGTTATTATCCGAACGGAAGCACACGGGGAGGAAATTTGGCTCGGTGTTGAAGATAACGGCCAAGGAATTCCAAAGAAAGAGCAACAAAAGATATGGAAACCTGGCTTTAGCACCAAAAGCCATCCTGGCTTCGGCCTGACTTTCGTTAAAAACGTAGTTACAGAACATGACGCCACCCTACATATTGAAAGTGAAAAAAATCAAGGAACCTTATTCTGGATCCGATTGCCAAAGGAGCGTGTAAGCTATGAACATTCTAATCATCGATGACGATTCTTCCCTTCGCTATATGTTAAGCGAAATCTGCAACCATGCAGGATGGGACTCAAAAACAGCAGAAAACGGCAAACAAGGTGTAGAGCTGTTTAGAAAAGCTTCCTTCGATTTGATACTCGTTGACTACCATATGCCGGAAATGGACGGTTTGCAAACTGTTAAAGAAATTCGAAAGACTCACTCTTCCATTCCTATTTTAGTGTTAACGGTAGATGAGCGTCAGGAAATTGCCGATCAATTCCTTAAAGAAGGAGCAACAGACTTCGCCCTCAAACCCGTAAAAGCACCGGACATGATTTCAAGAATTCAGCTCCACGTGCAACTTTCGAATATTAAAGAAAGCCAAAACCAAAACGACAATGTTTATAGCACAAAAGGAATCAGCAAAGGAACATTATCGTATGTAGAGGACTATTTAAAGGAACAAACCGACCCCACCTCTGTAGACGAAATATCCAAAAAAGTAGACCTCGCCTACCCAACCGTCTACCGCTATGTCATGCACTTATTAGAAGAGGGCAAAGTCAAACAAGTCGTAAGCCACCAAAAAATAGGAAGACCGAAAAAATTGTATCAGTGGTATACCCTCTAGAAAAGCGCAGGGGGCTTGTTAAACGAATAGAGGAAGTTCGGTTAAGAACGCCGCGTCCTGCGGCAACACCGCCCCCCACTTCCTGTGGGGCCGGAGCAGCCCAAAACTCACCCTTACCTACATTCAAATCTACTAATCCCATCCCCCGGACGTTGATCCGAGGGATTTTTTCATTTTTTTCTGTTTCATTATTCGACAAAAGCTCGTTACAATACGAATTATCTTGCAATTATCATAATTCAAACATCACGAGAGGAGCCTTACGATTATGGAACATTTCGGAATTCTATCATTACTACCATCAGTTGTGGCCCTGACATTAGCCATTTGGTCTAAAAGGGTCATTCCATCTCTACTTTCAGGGATTTTAGTTGGTACGGTAATGATTGATATACAAGCAAACGGTGTACTGCATTCAATCTTTTACTCGATCGTAAACCTATTTGGCGCGATCGCTGGGCACCCCGCTAATCCTGAGGAAGGAATTAGAGGGATGGGCATCGTAAAAGGAGCCGGAAGAGCAGAGTTAATTCTCGTTGTCTTCCTGTTAGGAGCTTTTATAGGCGTGTTAAACAAATCAGGAGGAGCTTATGCTTTTGGAAATTGGATTGCTACGAAAGTAAAAGGAAAGAAAGGAGCTCAAGTTTCCACAGCGGTTATGGGTAGTTCCCTTTTCACTAGCGCCTACTTCAGTTCGTTAGCAACGGGAACGGTTTTTAAACCAATTTATGACCGCATGAACATTTCTCGAGAGAAGCTTGCCTTTTTCCTGGATTCTACTTCCTCCCCGATTAATGTCCTTGTACCCATATCAGGTTGGGTTGCATTTATGGGGGCCTTAATGGTCGATAATATCCCTAGCGTTGATGATCCAATACTAGGCATCGCAAAGACGATTCCCTTTAACTTTTATAACATTGTGATTCTAATCATGGTGTTCCTATTTGCCTTTGGTAAGATTAAAGATTTCGGTCCGATGAAGAAAGCAGAAGAGCGAGCTCGAAAGACAAAAGCGACCCGCTCAAAAAAGCAGCCAGCACAAGCTGAAATGGCTGCTACTACAGATGGAAATGACCATGCCTCTCCAATGGATATGGTTCTTCCTTTAGGGGTTACGATTGCTACTCTTGTCTTTCTTGGTTTATGGAACTACACACTTCCTTATTTCATCTCCATTGAAAAGCTTCCGCTCGATGGAAATAAAATGTTATTAATCAGTTTCTCTTTAGGCATTCTGACAGCGTTTATCCAATATACGCTTACGAAGAAAATGAGTCCGGCTACATTTTTAAATGAGTTATTTGAGGGAAGTAAAACCGTTATACTCGATGGAATCATTATTATCTTAGCCGTTACATTAGGAGATATTATGCGTGCAACAGCTCCTGAGGGAACGGGCGCAGCTGCTTTCATAGAAGAAGTTGCAGGTGGAGTCATCCCGACATCTATGGTCCCCGTGTCATTATTTATCTTATCCGGATTCGTAGCTTTCTCTATGGGAACCTCGTTTGGCACGTGGGCGATTATGATGCCAATTGGTGTTTCGTTAATGCTTGCGACCGGAGGGGATCCGATTTTAGCAGCAGCTGCTGTCCTTTCAGGCGGAGCGCTTGGAGACCATACCTCCCCAATCTCTGACACGAGCATTATGTCATCCGTCGGAGCAGACTGCGATCATATGAGCCACATCAACACGCAACTCCCGTATGCCCTTACAGCAGCCGGGGTGGCCTCTGTGCTCTTCCTTGTTACCGGATTTATTATGTAAAAAGAAAACTCCTGCCTTAAGGTAGGAGTTTTTATAGCGCATTCTCTTTTTCTATATTTTACGATAGACTAACAGTATATTCCCAATTCTTTAACAGATTAAAGGTGGTTTAAATGGATATCAAGCATTTGCAATATTTTATAGCCGTCTCTCGTTTCAATAGCTTCACACGCGCAGCCGAGGAATTGTACTTAACACAGCCAACGATCAGTAAAATGATTAAAAATCTAGAAGAGGATCTTGGGGTAATATTGTTTGATCGGTCCAGAAAGAAATTAACCCTTACGGATGCAGGAAAAGTCATCTTAAAACAAGCTAAAGTAATCGACGCAGCTTACCAGGATCTAGAGGTAGAAATTGACCAACTCTTTGAACTCAAAAAAGGGGAAGTGCGAATTGGCCTTCCGCCTATTATGGACTCGACCTTTTTCTCCACCATGATCAGTCAATTTCACGATAAGTATCCTCATATTACCTTTCAATTCATTGAACATGGATCGAAGAAAATTGAAGAACAAGTGCGGAATGAAGAAATTGATATTGGGATTGTGGTTCTCCCTACAAAAGATCATACATTTGAACACCTTACCTTCAGCAAAGAAAAGCTAAAACTAATTGTCCCCCATTCTCATCCTTTAGCCAAACACCAGGAAATATCCTTAAATGATATACGAAACGAGGAATTTATATTATTTAATAAAGATTTTGTTCTGCGTGAGCGTATTGTACAGTCTTGCCGCCAAGCTGGCTTTGAACCTACAGTCCGTTCAGAAAGTTCACAGTGGGACTTTATTGAAGAAATGGTCGCTTGTAAACTAGGCGTCACCCTCCTACCTGAGAGCATTATAAAGAATCAACACCGGGATCTATGCTCCATATCTATTCAAGAGCCATCTATACCTTGGGAACTAGATATTATATGGAACCCAAGTCACCATCTATCTCATGCAGCACAGGAATGGATCAATTTCACTCATACAATTCTAAAAGCTTAGAGCCCTGGCTCTAAGCTTTTCTTTGTTTTATAGGAGTTTCTCCTAAAAGATCAACCATTCCCTCAACTCGGGCCTATGCATAGTTTTCATGTTTGTAAGCCGTTTCATAGATTTCATCAATGGTTAAGATGCAAAAAGCCCATTTTACTTCCAATTGGGACGGTTTTACACTAGATGTATAGAAGAAATCAATCCTTCTTTCAGAAAGACATGTCAATCTGAGCTGATCATAGATTGTTAGAAAGGAATTTCGAGCTATGGAAAAAAGAGCTAAAGAAAGTCGCATCGTCAACACGGATCAAGTGCTTACAAGTGATTTAAATAACTACGACACTTTATTTGGTGGCGTGTTAATGAAAAAACTCGACGGGTGTGCAACCTTGTCTGCCCGCCGTCATTCAAGAGCAAAAGAATGTGTCACAGCGTCTACTGATTCCATTCACTTTTTACATCCTATCTGTCAGACAGATTCCGTTTGTGTAGAGTCCTTTGTGTGTTCCACGGGGAATAGCTCAATGGAGATCTTTTGCAAAGTCATTGCGGAGGATATGATGGAGGGCACGCGAAAAGTCGCCGCTACCGCTTTTCTTACCTTCGTAGCGTTAGGAGAAGATAAGAAGCCTGTAAAAGTTCCTAGTGTGATTCCTGAAACAGAAGAAGAAAAATTCTTATATAGCTCAGCCACCGAACGAGCTGAAGCACGAAAAAAACGTAGAGAAAAGAGTAAAGAACTCGCTGAATATATAACGTTAGAAAAACCTTGGGATGAGTAAATAAAGGATAGGAGGAATCAAGGATGATCAAAGCAGCAAGCCTGAAGCAACTACGTGAAGTAAGCGAAGATTTAAACACATTAAGAAAAGCTGAACAAGAGCTTTTTCAACAATTTATTCATATAATCCAACTCACCAGACAATTGCAGCTTCGTTATGACTATATGGGCTGCCTATTACTGCAGGAAGATCCGCGTCAATGTGCTCCTGACTTTATTGAAGAGTCCGTTCTGAACTTGTACCAACATGAAATTGACACTTTAAGAAAACATCCACAAATGGACAAGCTTGAGAACCTATTAGATCATTATAAAGGAATTGGCTATACCAAAATCAGTCTCCTTGCTCTTGGAGAGTCACCAGAAAGCCTTGTAGGTCCGTCCATCGCAACAGCCTAATAGGAAAAGAAAAACGTTACTGGGTAAAGAGTCTTTCTCCAGTAACGTTTTTTATTCTTGCTTTGCCTGGCAGGTGGGACAGTAATAACATCGCCTTGAAGCGGCAGTGATCTTCATAATTTCTGTACCATCCACTCTGCATGGCTTCCCTGCCCTGTTAAACACGTAATGTCTATATTGCGACCGTTTCTCTCCCTTTTCTTTCAAACGATCTGCAAGCTCTGGCTCCACGGTGATTCCACCCGTTTTGTAAGAACGCTGCATCAATGTAAGGACAGCTTCAGCAGCTCTTTTAATTTGAAGATCCGTACAGTCCATTGGCCGTAAATCTGGATGAATCCCTGCAAAGAAGAGAATTTCACTTCTCAAATAGTTTCCGATTCCCGCCAAAAACGTTTGATCTAGCAATAGAGAAGTCCATTTTCTTTTCCTAAAACGCGTGGATGTAAACCGTTCCACTAAGCCTTCAGTTGTCATCGATTCATTTAATAGATCGGGTCCCACTTTTGATAAGAATGGATGTTGATCCACTTCCTCATCTCTTAAAACTTCGATATCTGAAGCACTATACAGTAAAGCGGATTTCTTCTCGTTATGAATAGCTAATCGAAGTTGACGATTGGTCTTAGGGTAGTTATAAGATTCCCGAACATACCATTTCCCATAAAGTTGATTATGCGAATAGATCGTATATCCATTATTAAAGCGAATCACCATCGCTTTCCCCTTCGTCTCCACGCGAATCACTTCACTATTGGTAAATAGAGACTCATACTCCTGAAGCACCTCAAACGCAAATGATACTTCTAATATAGGTGAAGCTTGAAGCGCTTTTTCCACTTCATCTGCTGCTCTTCTGATTTCCGGTCCCTCAGGCACTTTCTCACCTCCACAGTTCTCGCTTTCTCATCTTTTTGAACACTTGGTTCATCACTTCAGATAGTACAAGCCCAATTGCTATAGCACCTGAGATCATGAATACTTTAGCTGCGATGGGAAGAGCCTGTCCGTAATCATTTTGGACAAAATTGCGCATCGCATCATACGCTAGCCCTCCCGGCACTAAAGGTATAATACCCGCTACGCTAAAGACGATAACAGGGGTTTTATACAACCTCGCAAAGAACTGTCCGATCATAGCAATCACAAATGAGGCCACAAACGTCCCTGTCACAGCGTCAATATTTGATTCAACAAACAGAATGTAAATCACCCATCCTATGGAACCAACTAACCCGCACTTCAGCAACGTATTCCTGGGCGCCTGAAAGATAACTCCAAAGGCAGCAGAGGCGATAAAACTCGTGAAGAATTGTTCTGCAATCATAAACGTCCCACTCCATTTTTAAAAAATTGAAAAGGCAATGGCGACCCCTCCCCCAATGGCAAATGCGGTCAGGAAGGCTTCTGCCCCTTTAGATAATCCGGAAACCAAATGGCCTGCCATTAAATCTCGAACGGCATTTGTTATGAGAAGCCCCGGTACAAGAGGCATGACAGATCCAATAATAATCTTATCTGTCTCATGCCCGACACCAAATGACATGAACGTAAAAGCAAGCGTACCTATACATAGAGAAGCCAAAAATTCAGCAAAGAATTTAATTTCAAATAACCGGTGTAAAAGCAACAATACGATAAACCCAATTCCACCAGAAATACAGGCGGGTAAGAAGTCATACCAATTCCCCTGGAACATGATCGAAAAGCACCCACTGGCTAAGGATGCAGCCGCGATTTGTGTGCGCATTTTATAATCATATTTAGAACCTGCGGTATCGATTTCAGTCAATTGCTCACGAGCTTCAGCTAACGTCAGCCGTCCCCCTGTTATATTTCTTGAAATATCATTAGCCAGGGTAACTTTATTTAAGTTCGTCGACCGATCTGAAACACGAACAAGTTTCGACGGCTCAATCTTGCTTACAGAAAAAAAGATCCCTGTTGGGGTCACAAAACTTTGGGCATCTTCCTTGCCATAAGAAGCAGCAATCCTCGTCATGGTATCCTCCACACGATACGTTTCAGCGCCATTTTGGAGCATAATCCTACCAATTAATAAACATAACTCAATCATTTCAACATTATGATTACGCGTCATCTCCACATACACCCTCCCTTCTCTCTATCTATACACATGTGTATAAAGTGTAGCTGATTGGGGCCAATAGAAGCAAGATGCAAACAAAAGCGCAAGCGCCCGATTAGCAACGTAAGGACTGGACTGAGCCGACGTGAGATAAAGGAAACACGGAGAGCCAATGGCGAACCGATGTTGACTTATCGACCAGAGGTGAGGGAAGTCCTCTAGTTGCTGGGCGCTGGAGCTGGATGTAAACAAAAGCGTAAGCGCCCGTTCAGCAACGTAAGGACTGGACTAAGCCGACGTGAGATAAAGGAAACACGGAGAGCCAATGGCGAACCGATGTTGACTTATCGACCAGAGGTGAGGGAAGTCCTCTAGTTGCTGGGCGCTGGAGCTGGATGTAAACAAAAGCAGAAGCGCCCGTTCAGCAACGTAAGGACTGGACTGAGCCGACGTGAGATAAAGGAAAGACGGAGAGCCAATGGCGAACCGATGTTGACTTATCGATCAGAGGTGAGGGAAGTCCCCTAGTTGCTGGGCGCTGGAGCTGGATGCAAACAAAAGCAGAAGCGCCCGATTAACAACGTAAAAAAACCAGGTGATCCAATCACCTGGTTTCGTTCTAAGAAGGAACAGCTTCAAGGAGGAGATCAACTAAATGGACGGCCTCCATTTGATCCCCGAGCCCTTCTCGCTCAATCCCCATTTTCATTTGCAACAAGCACCCTGGATTGGCGGTAACTAAAACATTCGGGGAAATGTCTTTTACGCGCTCCATTTTATGATCAAGGATTTGCATCGACATTTCTTCTTGCACTAAATTGTAGATCCCCGCAGAACCGCAGCAATGATCCGCTTCTTTCAATTCCACAAATTCCACTCCTTCAATGGATGATAATAGTTTCCTCGGAGCGGTGTAGGTTCTCATTACGTTTCGTAAATGACAGGAATCCTGATAGGTTGCTATGCGGTTTGATAGTTTTAGATCTTTCTTATGAAACTCCATCTCTATTAAGATTTCAGAGATATCTTTTATCTTTTCGGAGAAGGCTTTTGCCCGTTTTGCCCACTCTGGCTCATCTTTCAAAAGATGTCCATAATCGACTAAAAACGCTCCGCACCCACCGGCATTTAAGATAATATAATCAACCTGCAGCGCCTCAAATGCTTCGATATTTCTCTTAGCAAGATCTTTAGCAGAATCCTTCTCACCGCTATGACCATGTAAAGCACCACAACAGGCCTGATCCTCTGGAATCACGATTTCACATCCCGCTTTTTGTAACAACGTTAACGTGGCATCGTTTGTCTTCATGAACATGGTATCCATTAAACAACCTGAAAAGAAGGCAACACGTGCCTTTTGCTCTGTTTCAGCATGAAGGTGGGTCGGACGCGATTTTAATTCACTTGGCTTCGGAATAGGAGGAAGAACTTTTTCCATGGTTCTCATGTTTTCAGGAAACAGTTTCATGACGCCACTTTTTCGAACGATCGACTGCATCCCGCTTGATTGATAGAACCATAGCAAATTATTCACCCTGACCATATTCTGATGATGAGGGAACAACTTATCGAAGGCAAACCAGCGAACGGCTTTCTCAGGAACGGATCGTTTCTTATTTGATTCTAATATATCCCGGGCTTCCTCTAATATATGTCCATAGTTCACCCCTGATGGGCATACCGGTTCACACGCTCGGCATCCAAGACACATATTCAGTTGATCTTCAAAATCCTGATCAGGCTCAATGACCCCATCCACTACCCCTTTAATAAGAGCAATTCTTCCACGAGGCGATGCCGCTTCATTCCGATTTGTCTCGAGGTAGGTCGGACAGCTCGGTAAACAAAAGCCACATCGCATACAATTCAGCAACTCATCATATTCCATACGTTCTTCAAATGATTGCTGCACATTTTGTTTACGCTTTTCCTGGGTACTCATCCTATCACGACTCTCTTTCGTTCATCCTTCGCAAAGATCTTCCCTGGGTTCATAATGTTTTGAGGGTCAAAAGCCTGCTTTATGCTCCTCATGGCGTTTACACCAGCCTCGCCTAACTTAAGCTCAAGGTATGGGGATTTCATTTCGCCGACCCCATGCTCCCCTGTAATTGTTCCGCCAAGCTTAATCGCTTCAATAAATATATCTTCAAAGGCTTGTTCAACCCTTTTTAATTCATCTTGATTCCGCGCATCCGTGAGGCATGTAGGATGTAAATTCCCATCTCCTGCATGACCAAATGTGCATATGGTCACGTCATGTTTCTTCTCGATTTCTTTAATGGCATGAACCATCTTCGCGATTTCAGAACGAGGCACAGTGGCATCTTCTAAAATGGTCGTAGGTTTTAACCGTGCTAACGCCGATAAAGCGGAACGCCTGGCGGTTCGAAGGGCATCTGCCTCTGCTTCGGATTGAGCAACTTGAACACTGATTGCATTCATTTCATTACAAACAGACTCAATGTGATTCATATCTCGCTCTACGACCTCTATAGGACCATCTTGCTCAATAAGAAGGACCGCTTCTGCTTCTATAGGTAAACCGACCTTAGCAAAGTCCTCAACCACCTTAATCGTTGATTGGTCCATAAACTCAAGCGTAGTGGGAATGATTTTATCCGAGATCACCTTTGAAACCGTCCGGGCTGCGGACTCTAAATCCTCATAAACAGCCAGCACGGTTTTCTTGGCTTCTGGTTTCGGAATGAGTTTAAGCGTAGCCTCTGTAATAATCCCAAGCGTTCCTTCAGAACCTATAAACAATCTCGTTAAATCATAACCTGCTACATCTTTCGCTAGTTTCCCACCTGTTTGAATGATATCGCCATTTGGTAAAACGATTTCGAGACCTAATACATAATCACGGGTCACGCCATATTTTAGCCCTCTTAATCCACCTGAGTTCTCCATTAAATTCCCGCCAATCGTAGAGATCTTCATAGAACTCGGGTCTGGAGGATAGAAGAGCCCTTTTTCTTCTACGGCATTAACCATATCTAGCGTAATCACACCAGGCTGAACCTTAACGGTTAAATTGTCTTCATCTATCTCCAAAATTTCTTTCATATGATTAAACAAGAGGACGATGCCCCCGTTTGTCGGGCAAGTACCTGCAGCGAGATTCGTTCCTGATCCTCTTGGGACAATTGGAATCTGATACTCATTACACGTTTTCAGCAATGCACTGACTTCTTCTGTATTCCTAGGACTTACGACTGCATCCGGAAGCGCCTGAAAATTAGGTGTAGCATCGTAAGAATAGACCAGTTTCATTTCATTCGAATCTTGATAATTTTCCGTTCCAACGATGGAAATCAGTTTCTCTCGCACTTCTAAGCTGATCATATTTCATCTCCTCCTTTCGTACAAGATCACATATCTTCTACCAGAATATAGGTCGCTTTTACTGGACCATGGACACCTACAATAAGGTTCATTTCGATATCTGCACTATTACTCGGCCCGGTAATGAAACTCACACACGGAGAGACATCAACGCCATCAGCATGAGCCTGATGGATGTGCCGAACAGCTTGGGTCATCCTCGGAACCAGCGTGCTCTTCGGTATAATCGCAATATACGTTCTCGGAAGAAGACTGATGGATCGTCCATTGCCCCGATGGTTAAAAAGCGTCACGGTTCCAGACTCGGCAAGGGTGATATCACTGAATGTAATTCCTACATCCGCTCGTTCAGCAAAAGTAAGATTTTTGGTTCCTTTAGCAGGATCCCATAAATGAAAAGAAACACCTTTATCCTGGAGATTGTTGTAGAAGGAGCTCAAACCATACTCATCATTCCGCTTATCATCAGCGGCTACAACCACATTTCCCTCGTTCTCCTCAATCGCTTGTTGAAGGGTTTTAGCTAACGTTTGGGTGGTTGACCGTTTAAAGTGGGTATGAATCGAATGGCACTGGTCTTCTAATTTATCCACTAATTCTTCTTGAGTGGCTCCTTCGAAGACTCTCCACTGCGGTTCGACACTGTACTGAGGACGTGTGACCCCTTTGGAACGCCTTTTTCTTCCAAGCTGGTCCGCCACATTATTTAAGAATGAATCCCGATTTTGAATACTCATGATGAACGCCCTCCCTTTTGTCTTGATTTAAACCAGGCCCGAAAGGTCTGTTCACTTGGTGCAGGGAAATCCCGAACGTCTGTCCACCCTTTCAGTGGTCCTGGACCGCTCTCGATTACACCGTCTTTTGTCCAGGGCTTCAATGCGCTCCGTGCCATTCTGGTACTCAATTTGTATGCCGCAGGATGTGATCCCCACTTTGCAAACCCCTCCATCATTATCCTTTCTGAAGGAGGTGATTTCTTTTCTTTCTCAACTATGATTTCTCGATGCCGGACTAAGTGTTCATGTAGCGGAATCTTAACCGGGCATGCTTCTGTACAAGCAGCACAAAGCGTAGAAGCATATGGCAAGTCTTTATGATCATCGTATCCATCAAGAAGAGGCGTTAATACAGCACCTATTGGGCCAGGGTAGACCGATCCGTATGAATGCCCTCCTACGTGCCGATATACCGGGCATACATTGATACAGGCGGCACAGCGAATACAATGCAAGGCTGATTGAAATTCTGTTCCTAATATATTGGAACGACCATTATCAACAATGACAAGATGATAATCTTCAGGCCCATCTACTTCGTCTTCTTCTTTCGTGCCTGTTATAGAGGTCACATAGCTCGTAAGCTTTTGGCCAACGGCTGCTCTTGTTAACAGACTCACCATCACATCAAGCTCTTCCCAGGTAGGGACAAGGCGCTCCATTCCCATAACAGAAATTTGCGTTTTCGGGAGTGCTGTTACAAGTCGTGCGTTTCCTTCATTTGTAACGAACGTGACCGCTCCTGATTCAGCAACGGCAAAGTTACATCCTGTTATTCCTACGTCAGCTGATAAAAATTCCTTCCGTAGCTGTTCACGTGCAAACGTGGCGAGTTCTTCCGGAAGATCAGAGTTTTTGTACCCTTTCTTACTCGCAAACGTCTCTCGAATTTGCTCTTTATTCTTATGAAGAGCCGGTGTCACGATATGAGAAGGAGGATCTTCATCCATCTGCAAGATCCATTCGCCTAAGTCCGTTTCTACAACCTCCGCACCAGCCTGTTCAAGCGTTTCGTTTAAACCGATCTCCTCTGTCACCATGGATTTCGATTTTACAATTTTCTTCGCTTCTTTCTTCTGAACCACGTTGCGGATATATTCATTCGCCTCCTCAGCCGTTTGAGCAAAGAAGACTTTCCCTCCACGCTTTGAGACCTGGCTGCTTAATTGCTCTAAGTAAAAGTCCAGATTCTGAAGGGTATGAGTTCGAATTTCCTCCCCCAGCGTACGCCAGTCTTCCCAATCTCCTAATTCTTCAGCGGCTTTAAGTCTTCCGCTTCGAAAGCGACCTTGAGCAGAAGAAACAGCTCCGCGCATAAAGTCATTTTGAATCCCTTCTTGAACTCGGTCTCTAAAGGGTGCTTGTCCTATCTTAATTCCCATAATTTATCCTCCTTTCTTACTGGCTATTTAAAATCTTAGTAATATGAAGAGTCTGTACAGGTCGATCATCACGGCTCAAACGCCCACCGATATTCATTAAACAACCCATATCTCCGCCAATGACGTAATCGGCTCCTGTTTCCATGATATGATCGGTTTTCTCCATGACCATTTGTTCTGAAATTGTTGAATTTTTGACAGCAAAAGTTCCTCCAAATCCACAGCAATCTTCACACAAAGGTAAATCAATAACCTCTAATCCTCTGACGTTTTTTAATAATTTATAAGGAGCTTCTGTAACCCCTAAAAGACGCGTCATATGACAGGAACGGTGATAGGTCACTCTTCCATGGAAAGTGGCTCCGACGTCTTCTATTTTCAACACATCCACCAGAAATTGAGTGAGTTCATACGTTTTATCCGCTAACTCCTGCGCTACGTCTCTCCATTCAGGGTCATCCTGGAATAAATGAGGGTACTCCCGAAGCATGGCTACACACGAACCAGATGGACCGACAACATACTCAGAATCCTTAAACGCTTTCATAATTTGTTTCATTGAGTCCTTTGCTTTTGTTACATACCCACTATTGTAAGCAGGCTGACCGCAACATGTCTGAGACTCTGGGAAATCAATTTCACACCCAAACCGTTCAAGAATTTCTACCGTGTCTTTCCCAACGTCTGATGCCATTACATCACATAAACACGTAATAAATAACGAAACTCTCATTTTTCATTACCTCCTAATGATTGGCCTGCTCGTTCATTAAGCAGGTCATCTGATGACTAGGCGAAACCAAAGCCTCTCATGCGAGGACATGGCCTGGTTGTTCTATTTATTAATAAAATTACTTAAGGCTTGTTCAACTTTCGTTAAATGCTCAAACATGTGCTTCTTAGCAAGCTGTCCATCTCTATGTTGAATTGCACGCAAGATGTCATAGTGTTCCTGAAGCAAGGTTGTTGTTTTCTGTTCAGAATGAAGCCATAACCGACGTGTTTCTCGCATGGTTTCGACCATGATTTCTGAAACACTATTCATTAAATTAATTAACATATGGTTATGCGTTGAATGTGCGACAGCCAGGTGGAATTCTAAATCAGCCTCTTCACCTAACTCCCCGTTTCCTTTCGCTTCTCCCATAGCTACCAATGCCTTTTCCATAGCTTCAAGGTCTTCTTCTGTATGATGAATAGCCGCTGATTCCGCAGCACCTACTTCTAAGATCTTACGTACTTCTAACAACTCTTTAATATCCTCTTTCTTCATAAGGAAAGCAACTGATACTGGAACGGAGAAACGAGAAGGTTCAAACTGTTTAACAAAGGTCCCTTCACCCTGACGCATTTCAAGGAGTCCCATTGCTCTAAGTGCACTTAAAGCTTCACGAATGGCAGAGCGCCCTACTTGAAAGC
The DNA here is from genome assembly GCF_030166655.1 of Pontibacillus chungwhensis. Classification (GTDB taxonomy): domain Bacteria; phylum Bacillota; class Bacilli; order Bacillales; family BH030062; genus Pontibacillus. The sequence continues at coordinate 4,051,135 of NZ_CP126446.1, forward strand.
TCTTAGCTAAGCTCTCTACTGAATCTAAGCGATCCCCAGGCTTTAAATCTCCTTGTCTCAACATATCTATTAATGAATCCGCTACTTCTTCGTATATTTTTCTAGCGCGTATTTGTTTGTATTCCATGATGTCATCCTCCAACTTCAAGTCAACCTTCTTTCATTTTAAGAGCAGATCATCTGATGACCTGCTCTTAGAGATATACTAAGGGAAAGTGGAAATGTTTTCAATCGTTTATTGAATTTTCTTACACAAAAATAAGGAGAGCCTCTTTTGAGACCCTCCTTAAAGCATTAAAAGAATGAAACCTCCCAATCCTGCTAATGCACCATATAAAAGAGCAGGACCAAGCGTGGTTCGAATGATATCCCCTTCTTTACCCGCTAGACCTACAACCGCTGATGCAGCCACCACGTTATGCACGCAAATCATATTCCCAGCTGATGCGCCCATTACTTGAACGGCCAGGACGATATCACTGTTCATGCCCGTTTGTGTTGCAATACTATGCTGAACAGGAGCAAAGGTGAGGTTAGACACTGTTGCACTTCCTGTAATGAACGAGCCAAGCTCCCCTAAATAAGGAGCGACAACAATCCACATCGAACCAAATCCGCCAGCCAGGCTCTTTGCAATATATTGAGGCATACTTACAAGGTCATTGCCATTTATTCCTGAGTTCGTAAAGACTTGCACTAATGCTAATGTAAATAATAAAGCTACTCCAGCACTTTTGATTGAGCCAAGAGCTTTTACGGACGCTGTAGTAAATGTGGAGAACGATTTCTTTTGGAGAATGAGAGCGACTAAGGCAGCAAGTACAAGAACGGTACCAGGTGAGTATAGAACTTGCCATCCAGAAGAGATCTCATCAAACCCCATAATACGTTCATAAGATAAGTCTAAGTTGTTCAATGTAAACTGCTTAATAGGCGTAATGATTCGAGTAATAAGAAGGAGAACAACAACGACTAAATATGGTGCCCAAGCGGTCAATAAGCTCATAGAAGGAGCTTCTTCATCTTCCACAAAATCTTCCTGTAGCGCTTCTTTCCACTCCTTCTCAGGAAGAAATACTCCCCTTTTCGCCGTGATTGTCGCGACAGCTAGCCCTGTCAGTGAAGCCAGTATGGAAACAAATTCGTGACCAAAAAAAGTAGCATATAGTAACGCAGAAACGGAATACGTTAATCCAACTAGAAGGGCCCAACGGAATAAAGGGAAAGATGCTTTCATTCCTTTTCCCTTTCCAAAGAAAAGCGTCAGTACCACAACTAAAATAAATGGGATAAATGTGGCCCCTAAAAGGTCAATCCACGTAATCTTAACGCCAATCGTTTGAAAAAACGTAAGATCGGCCCCCGGTACATTACTCAATCCTACCTGAACTGGGGTGCCGACTGCCCCAAAAGACACAGCAGAGCTATCTGCTATAAGAGCAAGTGCCGCTGCAGCCATCGGGGTAAACCCTAGTGCTACCAGTAGCGGCCCTGTCACAACAGCCGGCGTCCCAAAACCCGCAGCCCCCTCAATTAAAGAGCCAAACAGAAAAGCTACAATGACAACCTGAACTCTCATGTCTCTTGAGATATCCCGGAAACCTTGATTGATACGAGTGACCGCTCCAGTCCCTCGTAATGTTTCTAAAAGCACAATCGCTCCAAAAAGAATGAGAAGGATCGTCAATGCTTTATGAGTGCCTTGCAAAATAGAAGCCAAAATCACATTGCCGCCCACGCCCCAAACCGTAAAAGATAAAAGAATGACTATAATGGCGCTAAAAAACATCCCTTTTATAGCTGAGAGACGTAGCAGAACTAAGAAAATAAATGGAGCAATAATGGCACTTAACGCAGTTAATGCAAGCATAGTAATTTCCCCCTCACCTTTATACAGCTCTTATATTCCCGAACGATCGCTTTGAATAGGTCAGTCGTCAGATGACTACCTCTACTTCCATCGTACGCCGAAACGAGGGGGTTCTCAATAGCTACTAGTGACAGAGTTGTGTGGATTATGTGGCAAACTCGTTACGTTTTATGAAATAGTCTTGCTCGCGTAAACGGCTGGTGTTGTCTCTTTCGGTGCAACAAGTATTGGCCACCAGAAAGGAGCTCCTCGCCATCCATGTTCTTTCTTCCCTTGTTGATGAAGGAGGATCAAGGCCGGAACGTCTGTGGCTACTTTTCTTGCTAGACCAAGCTCTCCCTTTCCGTTACTTGGCGTATCTGGCGAGGACTCAAAACGCCCGTTCTTATCGTAACGCTGGATTTGGCGGTTCTCCCGTACGATGATCCAAACGTACCCTTTATTCTCAGAATCATGGGCATGAGAAAGATAATGAAGCATGGACTGATGGTCTTCTACGTCCCATTCATATCCCTCCTCCATTTCGAGCGTTTGATGGATAAGGGTAAGAAGCTCACTTGCGAGTTCAACCGGAATGAGAAACGCTTCTCCTTTTTTCTTTACCGGGCTCTCTCTCCATTTCTCAAGCTGCTTCGTGATGTGGTTCACTGTCTTTTGGATATAGGTTTTATACCCTGTCTGAAAACCGATTGGTAACAGACGCTTATGAGGTTTCATTAACCTGATATTGGATAATAGGATTTTATTAGGACTGCAAGGAATCATCTCCTCTAACGGATCTTTCTGAATAAACACGACTCCCTGATCATGTCCCCCACTTTCAAACGCATCTCTTAGAGCTGTATCAAATTCGTGGATGCGCTCCATTACGTCATAGATATGACGCGTGGTGTAGAACCGGGTAACCGCAACATCTGCTAACGGACGAGCTCCATACATCCGTGAGTGTTGAAGTACGGTATCTTGTTGAAACGACTTTGGGTTTCGCCCGTAGAAGAATCCGATTAAATTCCCAATTGTAATCCCTCGATCTAATATTTGTCCCCCAATAAAAATATTCATCGGGGCTCTTAACTGAAGTTGACCTGTATGGTCTAATAGCTCGTTAACATCTTTCTCCGAATTGACAACAGAGCTGACCAGATGCTCTTCTAAGACAGCCTTACGAACTTCGTAAAAGAGTTCTTGAAAGGATGGTTGTGGCAAGTCTACTTTAGAAACGGAGCGCATCAAATCGTTGTATGACGCTTCAATCAGTTCACGAAAGATCGGATCATCGTTCTCAGCACTCTCCCGTAATTGACTCTCCATACGATTCACCATTTCCTCCTGCCAAGCATGGGCCATTTTCCCTCGTTCCGTATGAATCATACACGAATACTTCTCCATACGAGCCCCGCTTTTTCGCTGTTGCCATCTCCGGATTGAACTTCCCACAATAAAGTTCACTAATGCTTCTCTTATATTTGAGATGTTCTTCTGATAAAGGAGCTGGTCAAGCTTTACCCGTCGCCTGTCTAATTTCTTCATCACTTCTAGCTCACGGTCTTCTATCTCATGAAACAAATGAGAAGCCATGTGATCCAAGTTATTCGCCTTCTCGAAGTACATGTCTCCCCCTACATACTGATTATGAACGGGCACAATCTCTGTGAACGCCGGACGAACGGGTTGAAAGACCTTATTCTCATGAACCTTTCGCTCCTCAGGCTGTAGATACAACGAATAAGGCGTAGCCGTCACTTGCAGGAAGGAGCTCGATGGAAGGGTTTCCCGCAATTCATCAATCTTCCCTGATATGACACGCAGTTCATGTATATTCGCCTCTGTATTCTTCTGATAGGCTACACTAGCAAAGTCAGCTTCATCATCGATGAACAGAATACGTTTAGAAGAGAGATCCGGATATTTCTCAAATAACGCTTCTTTCAATCGATCCATATTCTTCGTTTCTTTCTTAACAATGAAAGCGAGTTTCTGCTGGCGTTCCCATTTTCTTAAGTTATCGGGTAAGCCCATAATATCGAATACACGCATTTGGTCTTCTTCCATTTGAGAAGCGAATTCCTGCTGTACGCGGACATAGGTTTGCCTGGCCAAAGCATTTGTCCCTTTCGTTAAAATGATGACAAGATCATAGCCATTATCATACCCTAGCCCCATAATCCCAAGGAAAGTCCGGGTTTTACCTGATTGGACTTTCCCAAGGAGCATACCTGGACGATTCGAACTTGTCCTTTCTTTCAACAACTGGTGAACGGTGTTTTCGATACACTGGCTTATTTTATAGTTATATTGCTTTTCCTTTTGCAACGTTTGATAAAATCGCCCGTCTAAGCGGATCGATTGTTCAAGACTGACTGACATGCCGGTCACTCCTATACTTTCTATCTATACTCGTAAAAAAAGCCATCAACCTCCGGATGGAGGCAATGGCTCTTTCTTATAATCTAGTATTTAGTATACCAAACGTGTAAAGGGTGAGTCAGCCGTGAAAAGTTGGCTATTAGAGTGGGTCTCTACTCGTTCATTGCACGATGAAGGTAAATAGAGAACTTAACGCGAGAAACCGGGTCTTGCTCTTTGTATTCAACTTCAGTAAAGATTCCAGCCCCTTGTAATGTCTCTACATTTTCATCGAATGATCCTACTTCTCCTAGACCAAGAGATTCGATCATCATTTCAGCAATCACACTGAATTTCAGCGCGCCGTTTCCATTTGCCTGAACATTTTCTCTTGTCATGTTTGAAAGAAGAATCTCAGCCTGGCGAACCGTTACAGGTTTGTTTGGTTTAAATGTACCATCCACATAACCATGAATGATGTCCTGATTAACGAGATCTTGAACTTCTTCATATCCAAAGTCGTCTTTATTAAAATCTTTAAATAGAGACTCTTTGTCTTCTTGTTTTTCTTTGTCGTCTTCTAGGATCTTAAAGATGGATTTAGCTTGGTCTGTATTCTCCGTCAGACCTGCAAACATTTCTTTACCTGGTCCATAAGCATAGACTTGTACATCTACACCCGTGTGTCCGCCTGTTGTCCAGCCCGTGTGAGAGCGGACATTAAAGATTTCAGAGATCGCATCAGATAGCGCATACTTGTTCTCCTCTAGTTGTTTCGACGCTTCTTCTACAGACTGAATTTCTTCTTCTGTTAGTTCAAATTCCGTGTACTTATTTAGTACTTCTTCAACATTTCCACCATCTTCAATTTCAGCTGCCATAAATTCAGGTGTGCGTTTAGCGTCTTTGATTGGTTGCGGATCGAAGACATACGGTCCTCCACGTCCAATGCTAAGTCCTCCAGTGGAATGGTCCGCTGTCGTAACCACTAACGTTTCTCCGTCCTTCTCAGCGAAATCAATAGCAGCCTGGAACGCCTTCTCAAAGTCTTCCATCTCACTCATTGCTCCAACAATATCATTCCCGTGGCCAGCCCAGTCGATTTGGCTTCCTTCTACCATTAGGAAGAAACCATCTTCATCCGTGCTCAAGCGATCTAATGCGCTCGTTGTCATTTCTTCTAAAGATGGAATGTCATCCGTGCGGTCTTTCATTTTCGGAAGACCTACAGGCGCGAATAAACCAAGAACCTGATCGTTCTCATCTTTCATCAATTCGTCTTTCGAAGTTACATAACTATATCCATCATCTTGAAACTCTTCAGTCAAGTTACGGTCTTCACGCTCGAAGTAATCCGTCCCCCCACCTAATAAAACATCCACTAAATGTTCGCCATTCATAGATAGATCGAAATAATCATCTGCAATATCGTTGTAGTTATGACGACTTTCGTCATGCGTACCAAATGCAGCAGGTGTAGCATGGTTAACTTGAGAGGTCACAACAAGACCCGTTGCTTTTCCGTTCTCTTTAGCTTGTTCAAGAACCGTGTCGACTTCTGTTTTATCATTATCAACAGCGATTGCTCCATTGTATGTCTTAACCCCTGCGGACATGGAAGTAGCCGCCGCTGCTGAATCCGTAATATTTTCTTCTGCATCATCTGAATACGTCTTTTGCATCCCCACTAAGTATGGATCAAATGCGGTTGGTTCCATCATTGGTGTAGATGGATCGTCTTTTAGATAACGATAAGCCGTCGTATAAGAAGGCCCCATTCCATCTCCAATAAGAAAGATCACATTTTTAATTTCCTGGTCATCTTTTGATTCTTCCGCATTGACCGTAGTCGTTTGACTCCCTGCGAAACTCGTTAACATAATAGACGAAATCGCCGCTGCGGATAATACTCTTGTAGCTATTTTTTTACCAAACATAGTACCCCTCCTGATTAACTAATGAACATCTTTATAGTAACTCTCAAATGTATATAGAAGATTACTAGAATGTTAATATTGGGTTAAGGAATAAGGTGAAACAAACCTTTCGACGCAATTTAGAAAAACATACTCCTCCTTCTATCTGTAACCATCGAACTCCAAGGTTCTCCTTTTCATTGATTTGTATTAAAATGAAGGGGTTATGATAGGAGGACGTTATAGTGGAACATAAAGATATTAAATTAATTGCTCTAGATATGGACGGGACGTTGCTGACTCCGGACCACGAAATCTCTGAAGCAAACAAAGAAGCTATTCATAAAGCTAAAGAAAAAGGAATCCATGTTGTGATTAGCACGGGGCGTTCCTTGTCCAATTTCAAGGAAATTATTGAACCACTCGGGGAATCTGCCTATTTCGTTACGATTAACGGCGGTGAGATTTATGATGGAGCCTTTAACCTGGTAGAACGTAATCCCCTAAATGGGAAAGATGTCAGGCACCTTTGGGATCTGACCAATAAGCATAACGCTTACTTCTGGTCTTCTACTGTTCAGGGCCGTTTTAACAGTCAAGAACCGTTTGACAACGAAGTCGAAGATTACGAGTGGCTGAAATACGGATTTGAGTTTGAGGATCCTGAACTCAGAGAAACAATCTTAAGCGAGCTTGAAAACAATGACTCGTTTGAAATAACGAATTCAAGCCCTACCAACATTGAAATCAATCCAGCCGGTATTAATAAAGCAACGGCTCTTCGCAAGGTCACAAGCTGGCTCGACCTTACCATGGATCAAGTGATGGCTGTTGGCGATAGCGTAAACGATCTGGCCATGATTCGTGAAGCCGGATATGGAGTCGCAATGGGAAATGCGCAGGACATCGTCAAAGAAGAAGCGACCTGGGTAACAGCAAGTAATAAAGAAGATGGTGTCGCAAAAGCGATTAATGCGATTTTAGACAAATAAAGCCTTTAAGGGTAACTGAAAAAAGGAACTTGCTATAACAGCAAGTTCCTTTTCTAATTGGATTCTCTGAGGGGTTCTGAGGTAACGAGATCTTCTGGTACATCTCCTCCACCGCTTGGGGTGAAAGGAATATCTGATAGATCTACTTCTTTATACTCTACATAGGCCCCTCCGCTTGCATCAAATGAACGTGACAGAACTGTTCCAAAAACTGAACCACCGCCGGTAATAGTAAAGTTAGCATTAGGGGCATAAAGAATAGAAGAATACGTTCTGGCACCTCCGGAGATTTTCACCTCATCTCCCCCGGTGAAAATGTGGCCTTGAAAACCTCCACCTCCGGTTATTTCGATGTCTGCCGTTTCTGCATAAAGTGAGCCATAAATCATTTGGCTTCCCGAAAGTTTAACATTTCTCGCTTTATGTGAATCTTTTAAGTAAACATTTAACTTACTAATTGAACCTCCCTGATTGATTGTACTTCCTGACCCCATTGTTATTTCATCTTTTACATATATCGTTAAATTTCCTGAACCGATTATATTAATATGACCGTTACTAACATTAAGGTGGTCCACAACTATTGATTTGTCCTTATCGCCCACATCAACATTTAAAGTATTATTACTCCCCATCTTAATCTCTGTAAAAGTGGCACTTTGGTCTAATTTAAGCGTGTATCCATCTGCCAACCAGCTATCTACACTAAGCTTCCCATCTTTTATAACATCATGCTTATTATGTTGTGTTCCAATTCTTTCATCAGGATAAACGGGATATTGCGGATAAGTTGGGAAAGGAGGAAGTTCAAACGGTGTCGGCTCTTCTATAGGAATAGGCCGGGATATATCCATGTAATGCTTAGCATCTATCGCTCTGTTCTCTGCCCCTTTAGGAACATAAATATCTCCATTGATATAAGTACCTCCACTAAAAGAAATAGTCCCGGAATCATCTGAATTGGTCCCAACATTCCCTTTAATATTTGCTCCGCCCTTTAATGAAATATTGGTCTCCGTAAACACAGCCATTTCACTTGGTATAGAAAGACCGCCCTTTTCCTTCCAATTCACATAGAACAACTTTTCTACTGTTCGTGACCGTTGACCGATTACTCCTTTCGAGCTGATTCTATAAGTTCTTGGATTTTGGTTATTCACCTTTTCTATTTTCATATTCGCTTCTGGTTGATGGTCAAAGGCTGATTCGAACGAATCAAATGTGGTTATTTTTAATATGTCTTTCTCTAACTCATCGTAAAAGGAATCTATTTCATTCGTATTTTGATAATAAAACGTAACCCGGTCCTCTACATTTTTCATTCTTTGCGTAATTCCCGCTTCAGCAATGTAGTAGGAAGCCTGATAATTTCGTTCACCGGACGTCATCTTTGTATTATTTAAGACAAGCCCCATCAATCCTAGTCCTAATACTGATAAAACTACGAACACCATAAGGACGATAGGTAGCGCTATTCCTTGTTCATTCCACCTATGTTGATTCTTCATCCCATTACTCCCTTATATAAAGATCCGTTGTGAGTGTAGAAGCTTTCTCGAATTCATTTGGCATACTTTTTATAGTAATCGTAATTTTTTCGTTGTTCTTTTGAACCGAAAACATCTCTATATTTTCAACAAGAACAGACTGATCTTTAAATATTCTGTTCCCTCTTAATTCAAATTCATGGGCGTTGGTTTTAAGAACATCTGAAGATACCGTAACCGTTTCAGCCCGTCTCACTTCTTTCGTGATGACATTCATTGCATAACGAACATTTGACTCGTTTTCTATTTGTTCAGACTGACTGACAAATTGCTTCTGTCCAAATAAATGGGCATTGCTAATGAGCAGAATTACAATCCCTAAAAGGGCAAGGGCTGCTAAGAGTTCAACTAAGGTTACTCCCTCTTCATTTCTAAGAAACCTTTTCATATCAGTTCTCCCACCTGTATATCGATTCCATTTGAGATTCTAGCTTTGATTTGGTGTTATCACGATAAACCTTTACCAACACGTTTGATAATTCGTTTTGAGGTTCTTTAATCGAGAGATAGATATAATAATCATCCGTCGTCTGCTCATAGTGATACCAGCTATTTTCTGTTTCTACTAAACTCATATCTTCAATTTGGCTTTTCGCATCATCAAACGTAGAAGTAGTACTTAAGTGATACACCTCTTCCATTTTAGACTGGGCCAAATAGGTAGCATCTAGTATATCCGTTGAAATAGATGAAGTTCTCATAGTTTGGGTAAACATTGGCATGAAGGCAAGAATAATAATAGCCAAGATTGCAATGGAGGCAATGATTTCGATTAGTGTGATTCCACGTTCAGATTTAAAATTGTTCATTTTACATATCATCTGACAGACCATCCTTCTTTATTGAATCACAAACTTTACTACTACTATCGTACCATATTCCTCCTCCCCATTTATATTCTGGATATAAGAAAGCCAACACCTAAAAAAGGTGTTGGCCTCCTATTTACTCTTCTACTTTGACAATAACAGCTGTTAGTGGATCTAAGGTGATTGAATCTCTTTCTAGCGTATATCCAGATGGAGTTTGAACTTCTTCTGTTCCGGCTTCATCATGGTCCACTACTACACTCCCGCCTGTTAGATCTTGATTTAACGTGAGCTGGCGGGTTTCGCTGTCTGCATTGATAAAGACGTAATAAGCCCCCGTTCCATCCGTTGACTGAGCTTTGTACGCTACAACTAAATCCTCGTCCTTAATTTCAGGTACTTCCAATCTCGTTACATTTTCGTTCACTAGTTCCTGGTCCCCTAAACGAAATGCATTGGTAGACTGTCGTAGTTTAACTAAACCTGCTGTATAGTCTTTTGTCGTCGTACTGACCGGGTATTCTTCTTCGTTTGTTGCTTTAGCCCAGTTAAACATATTAATCGCATCAGAGGAGTCGTATGAATCATGAATGAAGTACCCGAAGCTGTTTCCTTCTTCGTCAGTAAGTTCATGATACTTCTGCTCCGGTATACCTTCACCTAGCCACTGCTTCGTTCTTCCATATTCCTGACCGGCATGGAGGAAGGCAGTACCTTGGGATGTGAGAACAATGGCATTCCCCAGGCGAATGCGCTCATGAATCTCCTGGTGGTTCGAAGGGATGGCCGGGTCCTTCTGAATAGACTGGGCAATTACATCGTAAAGAGGTAAGTTATCGTGAGCGGCGATATATTGAACCATATCGCCAGGGTCATCCGCCGGTGTATTCGATGGCTGCCCTTTAATGTTATGAAAGATCGTATCGATTGAACGGGCTCCGCCTGTAATAAAACGAGGCTCTCCTTCTGAGCCAAAGCCAGATTTTAATTCATTCCGCATCTCATCAGAGAAGACACCAACATCATTGGTTTCATCCATCCAATCCTGGTCTGCCCCTTTCCCTTCAAGAGCGGGTTCCGCTGCTGCTCCACCGAACGTTCTCCACCCTTCTCCGATAAAGAGGGCATTCGGATTAATCTCTGCGGCAGCGTCATAAGCGTTTTGAATCGATTCGTTATAGGCATCTCCCATCATATCAAAACGCATGCCATCGATTTTGTACTCATCAAACCAGTACTTCACAGAATCAACCATTAACTTCTCTGCCATCTTGTGATTAGCAGCTAGATTATTCCCGAATCCTCCAATTAAGTTTCCATCAGCATCCTGGTAGAAGTAGTACCCTGGTACGATGTCATTTAAGAAATCAGCTTTAGCCATATGAGTATAAACAACATCTAGCACAACACCCATATCCGCTTCATGAATCTCCTGAATCATTTGCTTTAGTTCTTTGATTCTTTGTTCTGGGTCTCCCGGATTTTCGGAATAAGCTCCGTCAGGGGAGAAGTAGTTATGAGGATCATAACCCCAGTTGTATGAATTATTCGCAGCTGAATATTCCAGTTCTCTTTCATTCATTTTCGTTTCATCCCCGTAATACCAAGCCATGACAGGGAGAATCTGTATATGCGTAACACCTAAAGACTTCACATATTCAAGCTTCTCACTAAAGGAATTAAACGTTCCCCATTGGCTATCAAGCTCTCCTGAAATGGAGGGGTCAGAGGTAAAGTCTCTTACATGAACTTCCCATATCACAGCGTCTTCTCGTTTCTCAAACCCTGGTATATGTCCCTGTGTAAAGTTCGCTGGATTTGTCTGATCCAAATCAATAATAGCCGCTTTTCCCGTCTGATCGCCATCAGGTCCTGCTTCTCCTTTTGTATTCACTGTAAAAGGAGCCATAGACTTCGCATAAGGGTCTAAAACTTTTTTCGTCTCACCGTTGTTCGTGACTTCGTACTGATAATAGTAGCCGCGCAGGTCCTCAACACCTAACTCAGACGCTTTCGCTTCTAGAGTCCAGACCCCATTATCACCTTTAGTCAGAGAGAGTTGGCCAATTGACTCGTCCCAATTCTCTTTATCATAAAAGGTTGCCTTGACTTCACTTGCTGTCGGGGCCCAGAGCTTTAACGTGGCATCCCCTTTGTGATACGTAGCACCAAGATCATCGCCTTCATAGGTGTAAAGTTCATCAATCATTCTCCAGCCAACATCAGCCGAAACCGTACGCCCAGCATATGTGATCTCAAAAGGTGCCCTATCTGGCGTTATCGACACCATTACTTCAACAGATGTATCGTCGACAATGCTGATGCCTTCAATCGCCACTTCCTCCCCTTCCTTATCTACGATCGTAATCGCTTCTGCTAACTGTTCTTCTGTAAGTCCTTTTGTCATGGTATAACTTAATAAAAATCTGTTTTTTGAAAGCACTTCTGCCGATACTAGCCCTGTTGGTGTCTCCCAATACGGAGATGTATAAACGGTATTATCTCCTTCCCGAATCCAAAGTCGGTTGTATTGGTCTAGTAAAGAGAAGCTTTTATCCCCCGCTTCTTTTTCCCCGTTTTCCTTATTGAGCACAAGGAAACCTACCTTTTCTGCATCTTCTTTCATGGACACATCTACATAGGCACCATATTCATCGACCCCATCAAATGATAGAGCTCCTTGCGGCCAGCCCTCACTCGGCTGTTCAACGTCTTCCCAAACCCAGAGCCCAAGGTCATCATAGTTACCATCTTCTTGAACGTAATGAATGCGAACCTTATTCTCTTCTAAATCAACTGGTTCATAAGGAAGCACTTTGTCCCCTCCTTGTTGCACCCATACCTCATTTTTATCGGGTGTCGTAAGTTGCACGTTGCGATCTTCTAGTTGTTTCTCTCCACTTACCCGATTTACGACTAAGAAACCGACATTTTGCGCATTTTCCTTTAATTCGACGTCTACATATGCACCGTATTGGTCAGTTCCACTAAAAGGAAACGCCCCTTTTGGCCAATTTTCCGCTTTAGAGGCTACATCGTTCCATGTCCAAACGCCTAAGTTTTCGTAGTCCTTCGACTCGTTCTGGTAATGAATACGAAGATGACCTTCTGGCACTTCATTCGTGACCTTCTCATAGTCACCTGGCCCCACAAGGATAATTTCTCCTTCAACTTTTAATCCACTCGGAAGCTTCATTCCTTGCGCCAGATAAACATTCCCTAGCACTTTACTATCTGTTATCGTAAGTTCATTTGATGAGATTAAGAGATTCCCATCTATCGTTTCACTACTATAGATACCTGGTTCGTTATAGACTTCTTCAAAAATTCGGTCAAGAATCACGATAAGTTGAGCTCGCGTGATTTTCTTAGATGGATGAAATTTGTTTCCACTATAGCCGTTCACATATCCTGCTTCTGTCATAGCACCTACTGCATCAAGAGTGGCTCCATCTATTTTCTTCTTGTCTTTGAAAGGAACATACTCACCTTTACCATCTGTTTTCATTTCAAGAACATGGGCCATAACCCTTACGAATTCTTCTCTTGAAACAGGCTGTTTAGGACGAATAGTTGGATTTGTCGGTTCCTCTACATAGCCTGCAGCCATCGCTTTTGATAAGACCTCTTCTTCCCAGTCCCCTTGTACGTCTTTAAAAGGAACCTCTTCTTTTTCTTTGAATTGAAAAGTGTTATTTAGAATATGAAAGAATTCTGCACGCGTTACAAAGTGGTCAGGTTTAAAAGAACCGTCCGAGTAACCCCCTACAACACCTATAGAATTCCATCGTTCAATTTCTTTCTCTGCCCAATGACCCTCTACGTCGGTCATCGCATATGTAATTCCTGATGATAGAACCATGCAGAGGAACACAACCAAAACGATTCCTTTCCTCAATACCTCTCTCATACCGTTTCCCTCTCCTTTTAACCGAATTACCCTATAACGTCGCTTTATGCAAGCGGTTTCATTTTAATCAATAAAACAAGATTAATTGTGAGTCTACTGCCTATTTAAAAAGAATAGAAAAGTGGCTTGAAGAAAATGCAAACGCTTGCATAAAAGTGGAAGAAAAAGTAGTAATATAGGTGAAATCTATTACCAAGGTGGAACGAAGCTATAAAGTTATCCATATTAAACCAAAACATAATAACAGTGTCAATCCTACTTTAGACTATATTCTGGTAGATTTGGACCATATATTCCTTTTTAGCATGATTACAAAATTAGCCCATACATATGGAATAGTACATGTTTCTAGGAGGAGATCTCTTTGTTTTCATCATGGAAAAAACAATCCAATCCTACAACTGATGAGCTGGTCAGTGTCCTTAAATCCAAAACGTTAAAAGAAGATCTGCTGCCCTATTCTGATTCAACGTTATCCGTATTTGAACAATCCATTGTAAATAAGATTACGAAAGCCACCAAGGTTCACAATGAAACGAATATAACAAGAACAAATGCTTACTTATCTTTCTACAATACGTACCCAGAGATTGAATGGGCATTGTTGGCTCATTTGGTCTCGAGGAATAGCGGATGGAATATGACCGATTTAAAAGGCGAGTGGTTATCGAAACTCCTTTCAGAGAAGGAACAACGCAATTATTTCCGATTACTAGAACGTGCCAATTGGTTAATTTTCCAAGACGCTTACCCTCAACTTCTCCTTTACCACTACAGCCTAAAGCACAATCTATCTTTATACCACTTACTCCCGGCTTTTCAAGTATCCCGTTTTATGGAACCTGTTTGGAATCACTTCTCTACGCACCAGGACCGAACTACTCTATCCACCGCCCTCATTATTAACGAACAGCATTATATAGAGAAAAGAGTCATTCATAACAAATTCTTTAAACAAGCGGTTTTAGATACACTAGATTTTAAAGTACAAGAGTGGCTCGGGCTGACCCAGATTTTATTCCCTTATTCGAAGAGCAAGAAATTCAATCGTGCTGACTTCACTGGTCTCACCGTTCACCAATTTGCTTCCTTATCGAACCGTATTGAATTCGGAAAGAAACTTTATGTCACATTATTCTCTGACCCAAAACGGTTACAGTCGATTAAACAATGGGCTGATCAACATCCTCATACAGGGTCACGAAAAGATTACTGGCCTCATCTCTTCCACACAATTCGAGAATCACCTCCTGGCAAGCTCTCACTGAAACTTGAACGGTGTCAGTTGCGGAAGGGAGCCGCTCGAGTCTATAGTCCTCCACTGAACATAGCCTGGGAAATAATTGAGCATCATCCACCTTCTCCTGAGGACTGGTTTACGAAGTGGGATGATGCTTCTCTCTTACATGGTTTGCCTTCTTCTCAGCGTGAGAATATGACCGAAGATCATTGCGAAGCGCTTACGAAGATTGAGCTTGCCGTAGCAGCTAAACAAATCATCTTTCATCGCCAAGACTAGGATGTTTCCGTTGACCGGAATTGAGTGTAAGGCGGGCCTGGAAACCACTCGCTTTCCTGTGGGGAGCTGGTGAGCCTCCTCAGCCGGCTATGCCGGCCTCCGGGGTCTCAACCTAGATTGAAATGTGCAAGCGTGGTGCCTAGGACCGTACGGATAAGGCAGCTTTTTGGAGAAGGCGTTTAGCCTTTGGAAAAAAGATGACTTATCGCGCTAGGTCCTCCACGCTGGAACTAGACTGGCTCTTCTGCCCACGGGAGTCTCGCAGTTTCCAGGCCCGCCTTTGCTATATTAGATGAACGGAAAACGCATAATCTTTGGAGCAGCCTCCTTGTTGCAGGGACTTCAACTACTGACTACTAGGGGAGTATAGAATTAAAGGTATTCTAAATGGATACAACGAATGGGTAGGGAAAAGGGAAAAGGAAGTGATGCTTTGAATCGTCAAAAGAGGTTGCGGGACTATGGGGTACGGATTGGTCGGTTGGAAACTGGTGTAAAGAATAGGATTACGGATGTTTCGGGTGTAAGGGTCGGGCATTGTACTATTGCACATGAGGGGGCACAGACGGGGGTAACGGCTGTTGTGCCTCATCAGGGGAATACATTTCAAGAGAAGGTGATTGCTTCTTCTCATGTGTTAAATGGGTTTGGAAAGACTCTAGGGACGGTTCAGTTAAATGAACTTGGCACCCTTGAAACACCCATTCTTCTAACGAACACATTAAGCGTTGGTACAGTGACGAAAGGTCTTATTGAATACATACTTGAGCATAACCACGATATTGGAGAAACGACAGGTACTGTTAATCCTGTGGTGGGGGAATGCAATGATATGCTCATTAACTCTATTCGGAACGCTTCTGTTTCAAAAGAAGATGTCTTAGAAGCGATTGAGGAATCATCAACTCAATTTGAAGAAGGGGCTGTTGGGGCAGGGCGTGGGATGGTCTGTTACGGGTTAAAAGGGGGGATTGGGTCGTCTTCTCGTCTTATTCACCTCGATCATGATACATATACAATAGGTGTGCTCGTTTTGGCTAATTTCGGGCAAATGGAAGACCTTATGATAAACGGATCTCGTGTGGGACAATCCTTGAAAGAAAAGATGGACCAAAATGATGAACCAGACAGGGGCTCTATTATGATGATCGTCGCTACAGATCTTCCTGTTACAGAGCGTCAGTTGAACAGAATGATTAAGCGTACAAGCACCGGGCTAGCCAGAACAGGATCAACGATCTCTCATGGTAGTGGCGATATTGCGATCGGCTTCTCAACAGCTACTAAAATTCCACATTATAAACCAACTACCCTCTTATCGATTCCCTCTGTTCACGAAGAGGACTTAAATGCGGCTTTTCGAGCTGTTGGGGAAGCTACAGAAGAAGCTATATTGAACGCTCTTGTGACAGCCGAATCAGTCCCATTACGTGATGGACGGATCGCCATGTCTCTTATCGAAGCGATTGAAGAACATGGCCTTTCTCTTACGTAAGAGGTGAATGGCCTATTAGCGGCTTAGAAATTAAAAAAACGACCAGGTTGCCCTTCTGGTCGTTTTTCCATATTTATTAAACTATTTTTTAATGCAACCGCCGTAGCAGCATGCATTCACTTGGGGAAAGAACAAAGGATAATGTTCCATCTTGTGTTTTATAAACCGATTTTTCAATGATGTTTTGCCATCGTCCCTTTTGAGCTTTAAGGGTGATATCTTTTGTTTCACGTACGTTTCGATTAAACACAAACATCATCTGTTCATCTGCTACTTCCGCTCCGAATTCATCCACCCCATTTTCTATAGATCGAACAAACGTATAGACATCTGAATCCGCAGCATGTGAAATCCAGCTTCCTGTTCGAAGAGCCTGGTGTTCCTGTCTCATAGATCCTAGCATTTTGTACCAGTTCAGAAGGGTTTGATCCTCTTTGCCCCATGGATAGGGCTTCCGGTTATCAGGGTCCTCTCCTCCTGTTACACCTGCTTCGTCTCCATAATAGAGAGAAGGGATTCCCGGGAACGTATACATCCATAAACTTAATGCTTTAAGTTGTTCAGAAACAATCGATTCCCTCTCATCTTTTGAATGGGTCGGTAATGCCTCATCTAGTAACGTTTTGATGCGTTCTACATCGTGGCTTGAGAGCATGTTCATGACCGCATAGAAATATTCCTTAGGGTAATGTTCTCGCAATGTGACAAGACGAGTATGCAAGGTAAAGGCATCTATGTCTCCACGTATAAAATCAAGCATAAGGGCCCGCAAAGGATAATTCATGACAGAGTCTAAAACTCCTCCGAGGAAATAATCTCTGCGTTTCCCATAAGCGGTTTTATTTGAAGCATCTTCCCACACCTCTCCTAGCAGAACGCTGTCAGGCTCATGGTTTTTTAACTCCTTATAAATCATACGGATTAGGTCATCGGTTAACTCATCCGCTACATCCAGCCGCCAATGATTCATCCCCGAGCGTTGCCAGTTCTTAATAACGCTATTCTCGTCATGAACAAGAAACTGCTGATAACTTTCATCTTCTTTATTTACTGTTGGTAACGTTCCCACACCCCACCAGGCATCGTATTCATCCGGATACTGATGAAAGGTGTACCAGGAAAAGTAAGGGGACTCTTTTGATTGATAGGCTCCCACTGAGTTGTAGGTTCCTTTTTGATTAAAGTAAATGCTGTTACTACCTGTATGGCTGAACACACCATCTAGCATGATTTCAATTCCACGGGACTTAGCTTGAGTAATCAGTTCCTCAAAGTCTTCTTTCGTGCCTAACAGAGGATCAACCTTATGGTAGTCACCCGTATCATAACGGTGGTTACTCTCCGCTTCAAAAATCGGATTCAGGTAAATTACCGTTACACCAAGTGACTGGATATAATCGAGTTTTTCGATAATGCCCTGAAGATTTCCACCAAAGAAATCCCATCTGACCACCTCTCCACGCTCATTCCTGATATAGAACGGATCGTTTGACCAATGAGCATGAACTAGACTTGTTTTAGGAGCCTTCTTTAGATCAACCCCACCCGAAGCATGAAACCGGTCTGGAAAGATTTGATACATCGTTGCGTTCTTCCACCAATGGGGAGTATGATAAGCGGGATCGTAAACGGTTATTTGCCACGAGAGTGGATCCACATCGTATACCTTTCCCTCTCCGCTTTCTTCTGGATTCTTACATCCATAATAGAGGGAGCGATCTTCCGTCTCAATTTCAAAGAAGTACCAGACAAGCTGTGGCTCCTCTGGCATTGTAATCATAACTTCATATCCACTGTATTGATGTTCTTCCGTGTATAGATCCATTTCTTTAATATGTTCTTCGTTCGTTTTGTCAAAGATATAGTGAAGGTGTACGCGTGTGACGTGTTGGCGATGATGCACATCAATACTCAACTTAACCTGTGAGGATTTTGGTGCTGCCCCAAATGGGTCACGATAGGATGAATCGAAACTATTATGAAATATATCTAAATGTTTCATCTGGATTCCCCTCCCCCAAAAAACCTAGCCGTTTAACAGTTTAGCTCCACTCATGTTCCAAATTTCATTTGCATAATTTTCAATTGTATAATCACTTGAAAATCTACCAGAATGGGCTATGTTCATTAAACTCATTTCATTCCACTTCCGCCTGTTAGCATAATCATGACTGATCTCTTTTTGGGCCTCTACATAGCTGTTAAAATCTTTTAACAGAAAATACTCGTCATTGTTTGTAACAAGAGCATGATAAAGCTCATGAAATGTTGTGTCCCCTTTTGAAAATGGGCTATAGTGAAATAGCTGATCGACCACACGTCGAATCCGCTGATCCCCTTCGTACATTTCCTTCGCATCATACGCCCCTGTATGATAATAACTGAGCACTTCTTCAGAACTTAAGCCAAACGTGTAAATGGCATCGTTCCCAACCTCTTCATGAATTTCAACATTAGCGCCGTCCATCGTACCAAGCGTAATAGCTCCATTCATCATAAGTTTCATGTTTCCGGTTCCAGAAGCCTCTTTACTGGCCGTAGAAATCTGCTCACTCACATTTGTTGCTGGTATAATTTTCTCAGCTAATGACACCGAATAATCTTCCATGAAAACAACTTTAATCGTATCTTTCGTAACAGGGTCCTGATTCACGACTTCTGCAATCGTATTGATTAACTTTATAACTTTCTTAGCGAAATAATAACCAGGAGCAGCCTTGGCCCCAAAGATAAACGTCCGTGGCGTCATATCTATTCCTGGATTTGCTTTTAACTCATTATACAGATGCATAATATGAAGAGCATTGAGTAATTGACGCTTGTATCCATGAAGTCGTTTTATATGAACATCGAAAATGGAATTCGGATCAATTGAGATTCCGTGATCCTTCTCAATCCACTGAGCCAGATTTTCCTTATTATGTTGTTTGATGTGATGCAGTTCATCTAAGAATGCGCCATCTTCTCGATACGAGAGTAGCTGCTTCATCAAGCGGGGCTCACGTTTCCACTCTTCCCCTACTGTATTTGTAATCAATTCTGCTAGTGAAGGGTTCGCATGGAGCAGCCATCTGCGGTGCGTAATCCCGTTTGTTTTATTATTAAACCGTTCTGGAAAAGCCTCGTAAAAATGCTTCATCTCACGATTCTTTAAGATCTCAGTATGAAGTCTTGCGACCCCATTCACGCTATGGCTTCCCACAATGGATAAATGGGCCATCTTTACGTTCCCATCTGCAATGATTGCGAGCTTGGCAATTCGATCGAAGTCACCGGGGTCTTGCTCCCATAAGGATTGACAGAAACGTTCATTAATCTCTTCAATAATCATAAAGATTCGCGGCAATAATGTGCGTATGACCTCAACCGGCCAGGTCTCAAGCGCTTCGCTAAGAGTTGTATGATTGGTATAAGAAACGGAGGACTGCGTAATCGTCCATGCCTCTTCCCATCCTAATCCCTCCACGTCCATAAGAATCCTCATCAATTCAGGTACAATTAAAGCAGGATGAGTATCATTAATATGCAGCGCGATCCTTTTTGAAAAATCAGACCAAGGAAGGTCCAAATCCTTATACTTTTGAACGATATTTTGTAAACCAGCTGATACAAGGAAATACTCTTGCTTTAACCTAAGTTTCTTGCCTTCTTCATTCGAGTCATCCGGGTACAGAAATGACGTAATCTCTTCTAAATGACGCTGGTGCCCTATATAATTTCCATACGCCTGTTCAATTTGAGCCTTGGCCAATAAATCTTCTTCTGTTGGCTCAGCACTCCACAACCGAAGTGTATTTACGGCTTTTTCCTGATCCCCTACAACAGGAATGTCATAAGGAACCGCTCGTACTCTTTGACTGTTTTTATAAGTGAAATGGAGATCTCCATTTTTGTCTTCAACTGATTCAATTTCTCCACCAAATGACACTTCTATCGCTTCCTCTTCGCGCCTTACTTCCCATGCATAGCCGTCTTCTAGCCAATGATCAGGCAGTTCAACCTGATAACCGTTGACGAACCGCTGCGTAAACATCCCATTACGATATCGGAGTCCAACTCCATGTCCAGCTAAACCAAGAGAAGCTAAAGAATCCAGAAAACAAGCTGCCAATCGACCAAGTCCTCCATTACCAAGACCCGCATCTGCCTCAGACTCTTCAAGAATCGGCAACGTAAGACCAAGGTCTATAAGCCCTTCTTCTACTACATTTAATGCTCCCATATTTAATAGATTATTCCCTAATAAGCGCCCCATCAGGAACTCCATAGAGAAATAATAGACTTGTTTCTTACCTGCTGCTTGATAGGATTGCTCGGTTTCTTTCCATTTCTGAACGAGTCTTCCACGCACCATTTGACTCAATACGTGATAAGCATCTTGTTCGGTTGCCTGTTCAATCGTTTTACCGGTTTCGGATTCTAGATTCTTAGCAAATGCTTCTTTAAACTCTTCTTTACTGCTGAACATACTGGGATCCTCCATTCTGATGCTTTATGCGTAAATTTTTAGCATCGATTGATATAAGTCCATATATTGTTTCGCAGAGTTCTCCCAGGAATATTGGCTTTTCATGACGTTCTTAATAAGCTGTTTCCACGTTGCTTGGTCATGATAAATGTCAATGGCACGGCGAATCGTAAATAACATATCGTGAGCGTTAAAGTTCGTGAAGCTGAATCCATTCCCTTCGCCTGTTGCCTCATCAAAAGGATGAACGGTATCCACAAGACCACCCGTTTCCCTCACAATCGGAACCGTCAAGTAACGAAGAGCTAACAATTGTCCAATACCACAAGGCTCGAACCTTGATGGCATCAGGAATAGATCACTCCCGGCATACACTTGTCGTGACAGCTCTTCACTGAACGTGATGTTGGCTGAGATCTTGTCTGGATACTTGTGCTCAAACCACTGGAACATTTGTTCATAATACTGTTCACCGGTTCCTAATAACACAATTTGAACGTCTTCTTGACCCAATAGGTCATCTAAGATCCTGCCGATGAGGTCAAATCCTTTTTGCTCAACCAGTCGTGAAACAATACCAATCATCGGTATCGTCTGATCAACAGGCAGACCAAGCTTCTCTTGAAGCCACATTTTATTTTGAGCTTTCTTGATTAACGAACTACGATACGGGAAAGCGAGTGATTCATCTTTCATAGGGTTATAGTCTTGGAGGTTAATGCCATTGACAATGCCAGTAAGTCGGTGAGAATGTTTGCGAAGTACTTCATCTAGGTTTTCCCCATAATAAGGTGTTTGAATCTCTCTTGCGTAAGTTTCACTAACCGTTGTGATGGTATCCGCGAAATTTAAAGCCCCTTTCATAAAGCTAATGTTTCCGAAGAATTCAATGCCATCCACAGTCATGAAACGTTCATCAAGATCCATTAAATCATGAAGTACCGATTGCGGGAATATACCTTGATACTTAAGATTATGGATCGTGAAAACTGTTTTCATACCTTCAAATACAGGATCATCTTTATAGTGGGTGTGAAGGAAGAGTGGAATCAAGCCCGATTGCCAATCGTGGCAATGGAGAATTTCTGGCTTCCAGTCAAGTATTCGCACCATTTCCATCACTGCACGATTAAAGAAGACAAAACGCTCCGCTTCATCCTCATAGCCATAAAGATTAGACCTTTTGAAATAATATTCATTATCCAAAAAGTAAACCGGAATTCCTTCGTATTCTAAGTATTCAACCCCTGCATATTGCTGCCTCCATCCCAACTGGATAGTTAGGGTATCGATAAGGGTTAACTGATCTTTCCATTCTTCTTTCATTTCCTGATATTTAGGTAAGACTACTCGAACGTCAGCTCCCTGGTCTTTTAACGCAAGAGGCAAAGACCCTAACACATCAGCTAGTCCCCCAGATTTAATAAAGGGTGTGCACTCAGAACCAATCATCAATACGTTCACGTCGATCACTCCTCTTATAAGATATAGAAAATAATAAAAGGACTGCCAAAATGGAGTTTAGGCAGCCCCGCCTTTTCCTACATGGTTTTACGCTTTGCTACGACAAACGGCTTTTCTGGTGCTCCGATAAGTGTCTTCCCTTCAGAGATCGTACAATCCTTATCCAGGATAACATTCTCTAACACAGCTCCCTCTGCAATATCACACCTTTGCATAATGACAGAGTTCTTAATGACAGCACCTTTCCCGACCTTAACGCCCCTAAAAAGAATACTATCCTCTACATGGCCTTCGACGACGCACCCATTAGCTACTAGGGTGTTCTTTACATCTGACCCTTGCATATACTTGGACGGCGCTTCATTCTTCACTTTCGTTAATATAGGAGCTTCTTCCTTAAATAAACGGTCATGTTCTTCTGACTTTAATAGATTCGTACTGTTGCGATAGTAGCTCTCTACTGAATTCACAAGAGCATGGGCACCCTTATATTCGTAGGCATGAATATGAATGGCTGGTAAGCGATCTTTAATGGCATCGCGGAAAAAGTGAGAGTGACCATGAGCAATGGCTTTCTCAACTAAATCGTGCAGCAGGCTTTTCTTAATCAGAAACATTTCCATATAGACGTTAGGATTGTGATGCTCGTTATGAATGGCTTCTACTCGTTGATTCCCCTCAATATCTAACTTCTGCGCAAGCTGATACTCCGGGAGCATCTCAGACACACGTTTATAAATGACCGTAACATCAGCTTTTGTTTCCTTATGTTCTTTCAAGACCTCTTGAAAATCTATATTGCAAATGTGCTGTGAACCAGAAACGAGTATATAATCCGCAGACGTTCTGCGAATAAAGTCAATATTGTTATGAAAATGCTGGAGATCCCCTTTTGAAATATCTGTTGGATCATTCCAATCCGGAGGAAGGATGAATAAGCCTCCCCGCTTTCGGTCCAGATCCCACGCCTTCCCTTGTTCGAGATGGTCCATTAATGAACGATATTTCCGGCGAGCGAACACCGCAATGGATTCAATGCGTGAGTTCGTCATGTTTGAAACAGCAAAATCAATCATGCGGTAACGTCCACCAAATGGAACGGCTGCCCCACAGCGGAAATAAGTCAATTCATTCAGCATATCCTGTTCATGATCTAAATTAATAATACCTGCTATACGATCCATTTCATTTCCCCCTACTTAGTGAGTCGTTGCATAACTATTTGCCATAACGCTGCCTTCTTCAGCAACAAGGGTAATTTCACTACCTGGCGCTTTGTCCCCGATCACACAATTATCCTCAATAATGCTTCCCTCAGAAATAATAGCGCGGTGAATCTGTACATTACGACCAATCTTAACGTTTGGCATAATAACGGAATCCTTAACCATCGCTCCTTCACCTACATGAACACCGTAGAACAATATAGATGTATCGACTGTTCCATGAATTCGGCACCCTTCATTAATCAGTGCGTTTCGGACCGATGCCGTTGAAGAGAGGTACTGAGCCGGCTGGTTCGGATTCTTTGAATAGATTCGCCAAGCAGAATTATTCAAATCCAAATCAGGTGTCTCTTTTAATAAATCCATATTGGCTTCCCACAAACTATCGACTGTCCCCACGTCTTTCCAATATCCTTCAAACGTATAAGCTTTTAACTTCTTCTCATCTTCAAGTAAAGCGGGAATGATATCTTTTCCGAAGTCATGAGAGGAATCTGACTTCGCATCGTCGTTCGTCAAATACGTTTTCAACACGTCCCACTTGAATATATAAACTCCCATAGAAGCTAAGTTGCTCATAGGGTATGCAGGTTTCTCATCAAACTCAATGATGTCCCCGTTCTCTTTGGTATTCATAATTCCAAATCGACTTGCTTCTTCCCAAGGGACTTCAATGACCGAAATGGTAGCATCTGCGTCCTGTTCTTTGTGGTAATCAAGCATCAACGAATAATCCATTGTATAAATGTGATCGCCTGACAGAATCAACACATGTTCTGGGTCGTATTGGTGCAGGAATTTTAAGTTGCGATAAATCGCATTAGCAGTTCCTGTATACCACCCTCCACCTTCCGCTTGCATATAAGGAGGTAATACAGATACACCGCCATATTTCCTATCGAGATCCCATGACGATCCAATTCCGAGGTAATGGTTCAAGACGAGTGGTTCGTATTGTGTCAACACTCCAACCGTATCAATGCCTGAGTTCGTACAATTACTGAGAGGGAAATCAATAATTCGGTACTTTCCTCCGAAAAAGACAGCCGGTTTCGCCAAATCTTTTGTAAGAGATTTTAACCTTGTTCCCTGACCACCTGCTAACAACATCGCTACACATTCTTTGTTTTTCATGACTTGTCCTCCTTTAGTAAAGAAGTTCTCTTCAAGAAGCTTACTCCAAGTGGCGGAATGGTCATCGAGACATGTTGATCTTGACCCTGCCATGGTATGGAAATCGTTTCGAGGGTAGTGCCGTTTAATTGACCTGACCCACCAAAACGGACATCATCACTTGAGAATACCTCTTCATACATCCCAGATGCCGGAACGCCTACTTTATAATCGTGGTACACTACCGGCGTAAAATTACAGATCACAACGATTTGATCCTCACTTGAACGACCTTTACGAATAAATGAGACAACACTTTGCTCGTAATTGTTTGGATCTACCCATTCAAACCCATCTTCCTTATGATCAAGTTCCCATAATGCAGGGTGATCTTTATAGAGTTTATGAAGTTGGCTCATGTAGGTTTGAACAGAGGCATGGGCATCAAAGTTCAGCAACTCCCAATCAAGATCTTCAAGGTCTTTCCATTCATCGAATTGACCGAATTCCGCCCCCATAAATAATAGTTTCTTACCAGGGTGCGCATACATATAAGCTAAGAACGCCCGTAAGTTAGCGAACTTCTGCCAGTAGTCCCCGGGCATTTTATTGAGCAACGATTTCTTGCCATGAACCACTTCGTCATGAGAAATCGGCAACACAAAGTTCTCTGAGAAAGCATAAAACAAGGAAAACGTAATTAAGTTATGGTGATACTTTCTGTGAATAGGATCCATCTCCATGTATTTCAACATGTCGTTCATCCAGCCCATATTCCATTTATAATTAAACCCAAGACCTCCTACATAGGTCGGTGCACTGACTAAAGGCCAGGAAGTTGACTCTTCCGCCATCATTAGAACATTAGGGGTCTCTTCAAAAATGGCCTCATTCATCTTCTTAATAAATGAAACGGCTTCAAGATTTTCACTTCCCCCATATTCATTTGGCTCCCATTCGCCCTCTTCTTTACCAAAGCTTAGATAAAGCATACTAGCCACCGCATCTACGCGAAGACCGTCTAAATGATATTCCTTTAACCAGTAGATCGCGTTCGAAATGAGGAAGCTTTGAACTTCGTTACGTCCAAAATCAAACGTTAACGTTCCCCATTGCGATTTTTCAGCTTTTAGAGGGTCTTCATATTCATACAAAGGCTCCCCGTCGAACCTGCGTAAGCCATGCTGGTCCTTACAGAAATGGCCCGGAACCCAATCCAGGATGACCCCAAGCCCATTCTGATGACACTGGTCCACAAAATATTTAAAGTCATCAGGAGTACCATAACGTGACGTTACAGCAAAATAGCCTGTAGCCTGATATCCCCAAGATCGGTCAAAAGGGTGTTCCGTTATGGGAAGGAGCTCAATATGCGTGTAACCTAATTCCTTCACATAAGGGATCACCATGTCTGCATACTCCCGATATGTATAAAACACTTCAGGCTCAATATTTTTCCAAGATCCGAGATGAAGCTCGTAAATCGATATAGGTGATTCATAGAGATTGGTATTGTTTCGTTCATCCATCCATACTTGATCGTTCCAGTCATAACGATCTAATGGGTATAAAACAGAAGCTGTATTGGGGCGTAACTCGCTTGAGAAAGCATAGGGGTCTGCTTTCAATTGTAAATGGCCGTGAGGCGTTAGAATTTCATATTTATAAACGGTGCCTGGTGGTAAATCAGGAATGAAGGTAGACCACAGTCCATTTTCATTCAGCTTTTCCATAGGGTGTTGTCGTCCATCCCATTCATTAAATGTCCCGACTACGTTAACTTCTCTAGCATGTGGTGCCCAAACGGTAAACCGTACTCCGTCTTGCCCATTTTGTTGCTCTATATGAGCACCTAACAATTGATAGGCATAACGTAGATTTCCCTGGTGAAACAAATAGATATCGTGATCCATAGCTGTCGAAGTGACCAAACTACCACTCACCCTTTTCTCTCCGTGTAAGAGGATTTTGTATTTGTAAAACATCTTACAATCTATGCTTATTGTTATTATAGAATTCACCCAAGACCATTACAATTGATATTTATTAAAAATTTCTGAAAGTTTTGTCGAAAAATGTTTATTTTTATCACTATTAATAGAAATGCTATTAATTCTTATCAGAATTCACTTCACCTATGTAATTTAGCTCCCTCTATTCTTCCTTCTAATAAAATATTACAGTTACATTTCAATTTTCTGATACTTTTTGTAGTCTTCCTTTTTCGTTTTTGATACCCTTTAAAGGGGAAAGCGTTTTCTAGTAGGATAGTAGTGAATACGAATTGGTGGTGTTTCGTTATGAAAAGATTAGTCATAGTCGGGGGCGGCTATGGTGGGTTAAAAATCCTTCAAGATTTACTCGAAGGTGGTTTGCCAAAGGACGTCCATATTACAATGGTAGACCGCAACCCTTATCACTCCCTGAAAACTGAATTTTACGCCATAGCGGCGGGAACAAAAGCAGATAAAGAAGTTCGGATTGACTTCCCAGAACATGATCAAGTTGATTATGTATTTGGAGAGGTTATGGAGATCGATGTGCAGAATCAGAAAATCGTAGTGCGGGAACATGCTGAACCTGTTCCTTATGATGACCTTGTCATTGGACTAGGATGCGAGGATAACTATCATGGAGTTCAAGGAGCTCCTGAATATACACAAAGTGTCCAAACGTTTAAGAAAGCTCGAACAGCAGGATTTGAAGTAGGAAACCTACATGCACACGGGAAAGTTGCAGTGGTCGGAGCAGGACTAAGCGGAATTGAGGTAGCCTCTGAAATCCGTGAAAGCCGTCCCGATTTAAACATTCGACTATTAGACCGTGGGGAGACCGTCCTTCGTCCTTTTGACCCTAAAATTCAAGAGTACGTAGAAGATTGGTTTAAACGAAATGATGTAGAAGTGATTCACCATGCAAATGTAGAATACGTCGAGCGTGATGGCGTTTGTAACAACGGCATCTGCTTTATGAATGATGTGACGATCTGGACGGCAGGGGTTAGACCTAATCATCTGGTACGTGCCTTACCTTTTAAAAAAGACCAACAAGAAAAAGTCATTATCAACGATTACTATCAGGTACCGGAACAACCTAATGTGTACGTCGTCGGGGACTGTGCTTCATCCGATTATTCTCCAAGCGGCCAATTAGCCGGACAGCAAGGGGAGCACATTGCTGCCATTTTGTTAGCTCTCTATAACGGAAATGAACCAGATAAGCCAAAAGAAATAAAACTAAAAGGGTCTCTTGGTTCCTTAGGGAAATCAGATGGATTTGGAAACATGATGCAAAAACCAGTGACTGGTCTATTGCCTCGTCTTGCAAAGTCTGGAGTTCTGTGGCTCCATAGAAGACACTAAAAAACGCTTAGAGTGTGATAGGTACACTCTAAGCGTTTTTGTATAGAACCCTTTTTACTTATAATTTCTTAATAAACACGACCTTCAAGTAATCTCCGGCTTTATATTCTTTCGTCGTCACAAAATCTGACGGCAGTGTATATTGTTCTTCGATTTTGTAGCGATGGCCGGTTTCTTTAAAGGCCTTTTCAACGAACCCTTTAAACTTGCCCATTCCATAGCCACTATAATTTGTGGATGCGATGATTACGCCATTTTTTTCTGTAATAGCAATGGCTTGTTTGAGTAGGTCCTTGTAATCTTTTGCAGCACTGAAGCGATGCTTCTTTGAACGGGCGAAACTTGGAGGATCCAACACAACAAGGTCAAACGTTAGCTGCTTTTTTACCGCATATTTAAAGTACTCGAATACATCCATCACTTTAATATCATGAGCTTCGTAATCAATTCCATTAATGCTAAACTGCTCAACAGTCTTTGGATAACTTCTATTCGCTAAGTCAACGCTCGTCGTCTTTTGAGCCCCTCCAAGAGCCGCAAAAACAGAAAAAGCACCTGTGTAAGAGAACGTATTTAGTACCGTTTTTCCTTCTGCATAGCGATCACGGATGGCTTTACGTACGTCCCGTTGATCTAAGAATACCCCGGTCATTGGACCTTCATTCAAATGAACCGAGAACTGAACGCCATTTTCCTTCACCAACATCGGAAATTCTCCGCGCTCCCCTGTAACGAAATCATCATCGTCGATATATTTTCCACCTGTATTAAAACGTTTTTTCTCATAAATTCCCTTATACTCCACAAGATTCTGAAGAGCCTTCAGGATTTGGTTTTTGAAAGCATAAATGCCTTCACTATACCAGCTTAAGACATAAAAGGCTTCGTAGTAATCAATCGTCAGGCCACCAATGCCATCCCCTTCACCGTTAAATATACGAAAGGCTGTCGTGGACTCATCTTTAAAGAAGCCGCTTCGCTTTTGAAGGGCCGTACCAATTTTCTTCTCAAAGAACGATTGGTCCATTGATTCATCCTGTTGGCGCGTTACGACCCAGCCATACCCTTTATTTTGCTCGCCATAATAACCTCTTCCTATAAAACGACCACGTTCATCAATCAAATGAAGCGTTTGTCCTTCCTCGCTTAGGATATCAGCATTGATCAGAGCTTCCTTTTCAATTAAAGGAAAACCGTCTTTCATCTTCTTTGCATAGTCGTTTCTCACTTTTACTTTTATTTCGTTCTTCATCATCTCACCCAATCTGCTAGAAGTCCTGAACCTAGCTTATTAAAATTATGACGCTCTTACAGCCGTTTCATACCGATGTTTCCCATCTTATCAGAAGAAGGAGGGAATGGGTACAGTTCACGTCACATCCGCACAATTCCCGTTGACAAACATACAGCACGTTTACTAGAATATAGCTTAACTTAATACCGAATTTAGAACTTTCGTATAATCTTGGAGATAAGGTCCATAAGTTTCTACCAAACTACCGTAAATGGTTTGACTACGAGAGACATTAGATACGTGTATCCACTTCTAATGCTTTCTCTGTCAAACTCTAGCCTAAGCTAGAGTTTTTTTATTTCATTCTGTAAGGCATGACTATTGAGGAGGCAAAACAATGACACATAAAGAAACGATCACCAATCGAATTCAAACAGCTCATCACCAACAGGTCGCTGATCTCGTTATAAAGAACGCCCGCATTGTAGATGTATTTAACTTAGAAATCTTCGAAGAGGATGTGGCGATTACAGATGGACTCATTGTTGGGATCGGAGATTATAAAGGTAAAGAGGTAGTGGATGCAGAAGGTAAATACATCTGTCCAGGTTTCATTGATGGACATGTGCATATTGAATCCTCTATGTTACCCCCCTCCGAATTTGAGAAAGTGGTGCTGCCTCATGGGGTCACTTCCGTCATCACCGACCCCCACGAAATCGCAAATGTGGCTGGAACAGAAGGGTTAGACTTTATGATTAAAGATTCAGAGAATCTCACATTAGATGCCTATATGATGCTCCCTTCCTGTGTCCCCGCGACTCCTTTCGAACATGCCGGAGCTACGCTGTTAGCAGAGGACCTTCGCCCTTACTTAAAACATCCACGTGTCTTAGGGCTAGCAGAAGTGATGGATTATCCTTCTTTACAGCAATCAGCTTCTGACCTCCTTGATAAATTAACCATGCAGAAATCGATGAAAATAGACGGGCACCTCGCCGGGTTAGATACAAACGCGATTAATGTATACCGGGCAGCTGGAATCGATACCGACCATGAATGCAAGACTAGAGAAGAAGCACTCGAACGAGTGAAAAGAGGGATGTATGTCATGATTCGAGAAGGATCGGTCTCTAAGGACCTCTCCAACCTTATCCAAGCCGTCACCCCAAACAACGCGCACCGCTTTCTCTTTTGTACCGATGATAAACATATCGATGATTTGCTCGATGAAGGAAGCATTGATCACAACATACGCTTAGCCATCCAACACGGAATTGATCCGCTTCAAGCTATACAGATGGCTACATTAAACGCAGCACAATGTTACGGATTGTCCAATAAAGGAGCTATTGCACCAGGTTATAAAGCTGACTTTGTTTTACTAGACGACTTAACTACCATCACGATATCTGATGTATATAAAAACGGAAAACGGGTTATTGTTCAGGAGTCACAAGAAAAACCTTCCACTCTCTTAGCTCAACAGTTAACACAGAGTGTTACTGTGCCAGACCTATCAGGTCAGCACCTGCAAATTCCGATAAACTCTGCTGAGTTCGCCAATGTCATCGAGATCATTCCAAATAATTTAGTGACACGTAAATTACGTACAAACGTGAATACCGTCAATCATTCTTTTGAGCCATCAACAGAAAGGGACTTACTGAAAGTGGTCGTTGTAGAACGGCATCACGGAACGGGCCATATCGGGACAGGGATCGTAAAAGGGTTCAACCTATCATCTGGAGCCATTGCTACCACTATCGCGCATGACTCACACAATATCGTAGCCGTCGGTACCAATGACGAAGACCTTCTAACTGCCATTCACTCTTTACAAGACATAAATGGTGGGCTGGTTGTCGTAAAGGACGGGAAAGTTGAATCTTCTTTACGTTTAACTATAGGTGGACTCATGTCTACAGAAGCATCAGAGAGTGTTTATAAATCCTTAAAGGAAATGAAGCAATCCCTTCAAACGATTGGATTCCAAGGCCATTTCAACCCATTCTTAACATTGTCTTTCTTAACGTTACCCGTTATTCCCGCGTTAAAGATGACGGATATGGGGTTATTTGATGTAGAGACAGGGCAGCACATCCCAGTTCAATTTGCACACCCCCAGCCCTCTTAAAGCGTTACCGCTGGAGCACCCTCTATTTTCATAAAAAAGGCTCTTTCTGAAAACATACTTCAGAAAGAGCCTTTCTTTATTAAGATAAAGACTTTAAGTAATCCGTTACCGTCTCAATGCCTTTTGTAAAATTCTCTAAGTGTAAATGCTCGTTTGGAGCATGTAAATTTTCTGATGGCAAACCAAAGCCCATCATTACAACAGGCGAGCGTAATACTCTTGAGAAGACCTCTACAATGGGAATAGACCCGCCTTCTTTTGGAAATAGAGGCGCGACTCCATAAACCTTCTCATAAGCTGCGGCGGCCTTTTGAATCATTGGATTCTGAGAGTTAAGGGACACTGGTTTGGCTGTAATAAGCTTCTTTGTTTCAAGTGTCGCACCAAATGGTTTGTTAGCATCTAAATGATGTAACAGGGCTTCATATACCTCTTCTGGGTCTTGTTCCCCTACAAGACGGCAGCTTATTTTCGCATGAGCTTCACTTGGTACAATGGTTTTGAATCCTTCTTCATGAAACCCGCCCGCTAAACCGTTGATCTCAAGGGTTGGTCGAATGCCAGTGCGCTCTTGGAACGTAAATCCATCTTCTCCATAAAACGCTTCTAACCCTAACTCTTTCTTCGTTCCTTCTTCATCAAATGGAATGGAAGCTACTTCTTCTCTTAATTCCTCAGTAGGTTGCTCGACACCTTTATAAAACCCTTCTACTGCTACTTTTCCTTTATTGTCGTGAAGAGAATTCAATAGATCAACAAGACCATGAATCGCATTCGGTACGCCGCCTCCATATACACCGGAGTGAAGGTCGGTATTAGCCGTCTTCAAGTGTAGTTCCATCGCAAGAGCTCCTCGAAGCGAAGTACAAATGGCAGGCTGTCCTTTTTGAATAAAGGAGGTATCCGAAATTAATACGGCATCTGCCGCTAATTTCTCCTGATTCTGTTCAATAAACGGGGGTAGATTGGGACTGGCCATTTCTTCTTCTCCCTCAATACAGAACTTCACATTGACGGGGAGCTCACCATTTTCCTGCATAAGCTTTTCTACCGCTTTCACATGAATGTACAACTGACCTTTGTCATCCGTTGCCCCTCTGGCATAGAGCTTATCATCCCGTATCGTTGGCTCAAATGCAGGAGTTTCCCAAAGTTCCTCCGGGGAAGCCGGCTGAACATCATAGTGTCCATAGATTAAAACCGTAGGCTTTCCTTCAGCATGAAGCCAGTCCCCATAAACAATAGGGTGACCCTCTGTTTGAATAACCTCCAGATTCTCAATTCCTGCTTGGTCCAGTGAATCCTTTAACCATTCGGCTGCCTTCTGTACATCCTCTTTATGTTCAGGCATAGATGAAATGCTTGGGATCTTAAGAAACTCACTCAGTTCATTTATGTAACGTTGATTATGTTCCATTGTACGTCCTCCTTAAAAAGGTTGTTTTCCTATTATAACAAGAAATCGACTCCTTCTCCTTAATTGAATAGCCTGATCCGTCGAAACTTTTGTCATCTAATCCTTAGAAATGTGCATGATTTAAAACATTATACAAACCCTATTATAAATTGGGTTATATAGGAAGACGACCCATGATAAATGTCATATATCCCACCTGACGTTTATGTCTTATAAAGCGTTTACTGTTCCTTTATGATTATAAGAACAGTTCATTCAATAAGCTTTCCTGAAGGAGTTATCATATG
This sequence comes from Pontibacillus chungwhensis, assembly GCF_030166655.1. Classification (GTDB taxonomy): domain Bacteria; phylum Bacillota; class Bacilli; order Bacillales; family BH030062; genus Pontibacillus. The sequence continues at coordinate 4,084,247 of NZ_CP126446.1, forward strand.
GACCACAAAAAACAACAACAAGAATTAAAAAAGAGTGTTGCGGCTTTCGCAAAGCCCGATACAAACGCTGGTATTAAACAGATAATTAACACATTTGTTCCGTTTATTATAGTTTGGTATCTTGCATACCTTAGCCTTTCGATCTCCGTATGGGCAGCCATTCCACTCGCTATGGTAGCCGGTGGATTCGTCATACGTATCTTCATTATTTTTCACGACTGCACACACCAATCTTTCTTAAAAAACAAAAAAGCAAATCGTATTATAGGGACCATAGCTGGTATTATTACGCTGTTTCCATTTGAGAAATGGAAACGAGATCACAATATTCACCATGCTACGAGTGGAAACCTGGATAAACGAGGCACGGGCGATATCTGGGTACTCACAATAGAAGAATATAAAGAAGCATCGTTTAAAGAACGATTAGCCTATCGTTTATATCGTAATCCTCTAGTGATGTTTGGACTTGGGCCCCTTTATTTATTCCTGATTTCAAACCGCTTCAATCGTAAGGGAGCAAAGAAAAAAGAGCGTATGAACACGTATGTGACCAACGTTGCGATTGTTATTCTCTATTCTGTTATGATTTGGGCAATAGGCTGGCAAGCTTTTCTCATCATCAACCTTCCTATTCTTTATGTATCTGGTTTCCTTGGCATATGGTTATTCTATGTGCAGCACCAGTTTGAGGACTCCTATTATGAAGAGGATAGTGAGTGGGATTTTGTGAGAGCAGCCGTTGACGGGAGTTCTTATTACAAACTTCCAAAAGTCTTGCAATGGATTTCTGGTAACATTGGGTTCCACCATGTTCATCACTTAAGTCCGAGAGTTCCTAATTACAATTTAGAGAAAGCTCATGATGCTACACCGCCACTCGAGCATGCGACAACGATTACACTCAAAACGAGCCTTGAGTCTATCCGCTTCCGCCTTTATGATACAGAGAATAAAGGGTTTGTTAGCTTTAGAGAAGCAAAGTCACGCATCAAAGAGGCAAAAGAACCTTTACTTGGTCGAAAACGCCCTAGTTTACAAGAAAAATAAGAAACCAAGATCCCTGCCTCATTGGTTGGGATCTTTTTTATCTGGGTTTCTTGCTTCTATATAGACAGCCGTTCGTGACAAGAGAAAGGGAGGTGAGATATGCTTGAATCACTCCCAGATTAAATCGAGAAAGGAGGTCCATCTGTTATGCAAAACTGGTTTCACATCATCCCAAAGAATACAGGGCTTAGTACATATGTATGGATTATCTTTTGCCTTCTTCCCTTCTTCTTTATATTCAGATCTTCTTCTATGGCAGAGATACTATTCGGGTTTCTGATGATCGCCTTGTTCTTCGTGGCCTATTTGCGATCCTTCAACTCTGAAAGTGGATTCGCCTATGTGTGGGTGAGTATAGAAATTGTTATTAGTCTCATTATGACTTTATTGTTTGGTTACGTGTACTTCTCTTTATTCCTGGCATTCTTTATCGGGAATATCCAACATAAAGGAGGATTTCTTTCTTTATATATTGTCCACCTCACTACAACGTTAGCTGCTGCCACAACGGTTTATATCGCTCAAAACGAGTCTTTGTTCCCTCAGCTCCCTTTTATTATTATCACGATTATAGGAGTTATTTTACTCCCTTTTACTATTCGATACCGGAATCAACAACAGAAACTTGAGGGGCAATTAGAAGATGCAAATGAACGAATTTCACAGCTAATGGTCATTGAGGAAAGAGAACGAATTGCAAGAGATCTTCATGATACACTTGGCCAAAAACTTTCTCTCATAGGGCTTAAAAGTGACCTGGCAGGGAAACTGATCCGTGTAAAGCCGGACAATGCTGTTAAAGAAATTCAAGATATTAACCAAACGGCAAGAACCGCTCTAAAAGAAGTACGTGAAATGGTCTCAAATATGAGAGGATCTAAGCTTGATGACGAAATTTTTCGTGTTCAGCAAATTATTGAAGCGGCCGAAATGACCTTTTCGTTTGAAGGAAACCCTGAGCTTTCGCACACCCCATTATTAGTTGAAAACGTGCTTAGCATGTCTTTAAAAGAAGCGGCTACGAATATTGTTAAGCATAGCCAGGCTTCTAAATGCCACGTATCCATACACCAATCAAATGAAGACGTTGTAATTGAAGTACAGGACGATGGTGTTGGAATCTCTGATAAAATTGATTCGCTAAAAGGTCACGGCCTTCAAGGGATGAAAGAGCGGTTGGAATTTGTTAATGGCTCATTAGAGATCGACGGCACCAACGGCACGACACTTACCATACGGGTTCCAAACGTTGCTCACAAAACAGAAGAGGAGGGATCGATGTGATACGAATTGTCATTGCAGAAGACCAGCGCATGATGCTCGGAGCGCTTGGAGCGTTGTTAGATCTTGAAGATGGTATGGAAGTGGTAGGTCAGGCCAACAATGGAGAAGAGGCCTGCAGACTTGTTCGGGAGCAGAAGCCGGATGTGTGCATTATGGATATTGAGATGCCCGTTAAAACGGGTTTGGACGCTGCAGAGGAACTGAGAGATGAATCTTGTAAGATTATTATTCTCACGACTTTTGCTCGAGCAGGTTATTTTGAAAGAGCACAAAAAGCAAGGGTGAGCGGCTACCTATTAAAAGATAGTCCTAGTGAAGAACTGGCTACATCCATTAGAAGGATTATGGACGGCCAAAGAATCTTCGCCCCCGAACTTATTGACCTTGCTTACGGAAATGAAAATCCACTGACCGAACGAGAAAAGCAAGTGATGCAACTTATGGCCGATGGCAAGAACACTAAAGATATTTCAAGTGAACTGTATATTACACCAGGTACGGTACGTAACTATATTTCTGTCATTTTAGATAAGTTAGAAGTGAGCAATCGTATTGAAGCGATCTCTCGTTTTAAGGAAAAAGGTTGGTTCAAATAGAAAAGGCCCCTCCTATGACTAGGAGAGGCCTTTTCTTAATCCGATTCATTCCACACTTATTTCATGACGAGCACAGGACAAGTTGCGTGCTGAACGATGTTATTACTTACACTTCCAAGAATCATCTTCTTCACGTTACCAAATCCACGATTCCCTACGATAATTAAGTCCATATTACGCTCTTTCGCATAATCACAAATACGGTTTCCTGCGTTTTTCTCAACTTGTCCAACAATGACATCCGTGATAACCTCTACACCTTCTTCTTTCATTTCCTCTTTAAGGCGCTTCATATCGGTTCGGTATTGTTCGGCTAATTCGTTCCCGATACTTTTAGACATTTGGGCATTGGTGAAAGGTCCTGATGTTCGCACGACTGAAACAACATGTATTTCAGCATCCGGCGCGTCGGCGGCTTGGCTTTTTGCCTCTTGTAATGCCTGTTTACTCATTTCACTACCATCATATGCTACGAGGATTTTCTTACGCATGATCAACCCTCTCCTTTGTCATAGAGTGTGTGTTTATACTCTTATTTTAACATATTTTATCAGATTGTTCAGAGTAAATGATTTAGGTATGAGGCAATAAGAAGCCCTCAGAGTATGCTAAAAGAGAAAAAACGTTCAGGGAGATCCCCCTGAACGTTTCTATTCCACCATAATTAGACGTGTTTAATCTTTAATCGTTTTCCAATGCCTTTTTCAATCGCTGCAAACATTTGTTGATCTTTCGGTGCTACAAATGTAATGGCAACCCCATCATCACCTGCACGGCCCGTTCTGCCAATTCGGTGGATATAACTGTCTACATCCTGAGGGATATCGTAATTGTAGACATGCGTGACCCCCTCTACGTCTAAGCCACGTGATGCTACGTCTGTCGCTACTAACAATTGAACCTTAGCTTCTCGAAACTGCTCCATCACTTTTTCGCGTTTCTTTTGGGATAGGTCTCCGTGCAGTTCATCCACTTGATAGCCCATTGCTTTTAAATCTTCATAGAGTTTACTTACCCTTCTTTTCGTTCGACAGAATACAATGCCAAGGAAGGGCTGTGTTTCTTTAATCACTTTACGCAAGGCTTCTTGCTTCTTACGATCCGTCGTCTCAATCACAAACTGTTCGATTTCTTCTACCGTCCGTCCTTTTTCTTGAATTCGAACTTGTTTGGGATCTCGCATAAATTTATAGGCTAATTTATTAATATCAGATGGGAGAGTCGCTGAAAACAGAGCCATCTGTTTATGGGTTGGTGTTTGGCGAACAATCGTTTCAACATCTTCAAAGAAGCCGAAATGAAGCATTTGATCTGCCTCATCCAACACAAGGAAGGATACATTCGACAGATCAATGGTCTCTCGGCGCATATGATCCAACAAGCGTCCTGGTGTTCCAATGACCACTTGTGTTTTATCTAGTTTTTTTACTTGCTGTTGTACATCCTTTCCTCCGTAGACAGCAAGCACATTCACTTCTTCAGAAAGCCTCTCTAACTCGGCTGTAAGCTGAAGCGCCAACTCTCTTGTAGGCGCCACTATAAGTGCCTGTATGGCAGGATTCTTCACGTCGATTCTTTCAAGGAGTGGTAATAAAAAGCCAAACGTTTTCCCTGACCCGGTTTGAGCTTGGGCAATGACGTCCTTCCCTTCGAGTAATAAAGGAATGACTTCATCTTGAATGGGTGTTGGAGTAGTAATCCCCATTTCTTTCAATCGGGTTATACTCATTTCTTGTAAATTTAATTGGTTAAAACTATTCAAAGGCGTATCCTCTTTCTTTTTTTATCATATTCATCTATTGTATCACTCAATCAGGATACTGTTATACCTTTTCTAAACTCTACACCATCATACATACGCACAGGAAAAAGAGCGCGACTCCCACGCCCCCTCCTCCAATACCTCTATAATCCGATGAACAACACTGCGGCGCCCCAGTGTCTTTTCAGATCCCTTTCAACCTCCCTCCTATATGAATGGACAATCATAAACTTATATCTATTCGATCTACTCCCCCTTTAGTGGCAGACGTCTATATACACAGGAACCTACTATCCGCCCTCCCTCTCGTTTTCTATTTCATCTACTTTCCATACTTGGTCCATGACCGCAAAGTCTATCTAGCAATGAAACACGTTAAGCTTCTTACCACGACTCATCCGACCCCCGACCAAATACACGATCTACTCGTCGTTTTCCTACTCGGATCTCCCCTGGCCTTCACCCCATACTCTTTGGCCTTATAAGAAAACTTCATCAGTCGTTCATCAAGAATTTCTTTCCTTCCTTTATTTTCAAACACTGATTCAATCTTCGAGGCGACCTCCTCCATCGTTAAAAGAAAACGGGAACCTCCGGAAACCGTTGCAACCTTCATCACAGAAACTAAACTCCACACCCACATCATACTCCAAAACATCGAAACCATTTTCTTCATCTTGCATCTCCTCCTTTAATTTCATCCTGCGTTTATTTTTCCTATGCCTATTAAATTGGACGAAATCTCTTCTTTTCCTTTTTGAATCGTTCCTCAAATAACTGCATGGTTTTACAGCGTGACTATAATTGTCGTCGTTTGATTGGGAATCCTAGCTAGAATCGACTTCACAAGTGTATAGTCTCGGTCATCCGACAGAGTTTTGAGGGACTCACTACATGTGAATTTTCTTAAAAAAGTTAAAGGAACAAAGGAATCTCTGAAAGGAGTGAAGGGTGACTCTTGAAAGGGAGCTCCTAAGCTAAGGAAAAACGTTACCAAATACCTAAACCTTTTGACTTCTTTTCATTCATTTTCATCAAACGGGTGCTACAAAACCTTTTTAGACCCATATATATTATGAGTTATGTTTATCTAATGAGAGGAGATGGCTCATGATTAAAATGACACGTGTACTAATCATCTTGATTGCCTTTGTTCTTTTAGCACCCTCCTTTGTTACAGCAGGTTCTATTAAAGAAGGGGGAGCCTCAGGTACCCCCGGAGAATGGTGGCTCGGTGAGCTTCCCTCCGATCCCCTCCCATCTAAACACCCGATTTTATTTGTCCACGGCTTGAATAGTTCATCGACTACATGGACCGACCAAAATGATATGGACGAAATTTCATATCAGAGAGGATACGAGACCGCATTTATTGACCTCTATCCCACAAAAGATATGTGGGAGAACGGCGCTTTGCTTTCACAAAAAATTAAAGAGGTGTATAACCATTTTGGCGAAAAGGTGGTTGTGGTGGCCCATAGCAAAGGGGGCATCGATACGCAGACTGCCCTTGTCCATTATGGCGCCGATCCTTATGTGGAACGAGTCATTACGCTCTCCACCCCTCACTATGGCTCTCAATTAGCTGATTTGGCATACAGCAGTTGGGCTGGATGGCTAGCGGGGATTTTAGGGAGTAAAAATGAAGCTACCTCTTCTCTTCAAACAGGGTATATGGATTATTTCAGATCCGTCACAGATGAACGTTTAAATGTAAGGGACACGCCGATCTATACACTCGGGGGAACCAAATGGGGAAGCTTTGGCAGTTCCCTTTATTGGGGAGGACTTTATTTAAGGGCTTATGGAAGTAATGACGGCGCCGTAACGGTTCAAAGTTCAAGACTTCCCTACGCAACAGAACTTAAAGTCGGAGATTGGAATCATACAACCATTAAAGAAGGATCATCTACGTTTTCCGTTTTTGAGAACTACTTGAACAAAAACGCTGGTTACTTAGCCAGCTTTCAGGCTGCAGCAGGGCTGGAAGGAAATGAATCGAATAATTTCTCTGAAAATGCGGACCGCTACATTCACGGGGGGATCTATTCAGGAATGAAGGAAGAGCCCATCCTTGTAGAACCAGGGGCAGAGTCTATTACAGTTGATTGGATGAGCGAGCATTTTGAGTCAAATGTTGGTTTGATTTCACCGAGCGGCAAAACGTACAACAACCTTCAAGTAAGAAAAGACGATACCGCCTATTTAAAAGGCGCCTATCATCATACCGCTACAATCCAAGATCCTGAAGCAGGAGAATGGATAATCAGGGCCTTATCCAATCAACAGGAGCATTATTTACTCAACGTAACCTACGATAGCCCACTCAATTCCCTCCTTACTTCTGAAATGAATAACGGAACCGTTCATATAAAGTCAAAGAACGAACACGTAAAAGTGAAAACAGATATGACCATCGCCTATTATAAAAAAGGACAGTTGAAGCATCTAAATGTAAAAGCCAATAAACAGAATGATTCTTTCCGACTTCCAAACCTCGGTTCAGGCACCTATAATATGACGATTAATGTAAATGGAACAATTGACAAGACCCCTTTTCAAAGAACAACGATTACATCCGTGTATGTAGATGAAAAAGGGCAATTATTTGGACATTAACCGAGAACTATTTTATGATAAAAAGGCCTGCTTCTTTAACATAAGCAGGCCTTTTTTCTATGAATATCCGCACGCATTTTAGTACAAAATAGAATGCTCAAACGTTTAAGAGAACACGAACACAGGTAATAATATAAGTAATGAGAATGATAATCGAATCAGCTCATTCCCTCTAATGTAATCACACCATATCAACCTTATTTTCGATACCCTATCCATCTAAATCACATTTACAGCTTTAATATGCGGGAACAACTTGACAAATCATCGCAGATATATAATAATAGTTTTTGAATTATAATGATTTTAAATTAATAACTTTTACACAAAAAAGAGGAGGATTTTTCATGTCATTAATCGGTACTGAAGTACAACCATTTAACGCGAAAGCATTCAAAAACGGTGAATTCGTTGACGTAACAGAAGAAAACTTTAAAGGTCAGTGGAGCGTCGTTTGCTTCTATCCTGCAGACTTTTCATTCGTTTGCCCAACTGAACTTGAAGATCTTCAAAACGAATATGCAGCACTTCAAGAACTAGGTGCTGAAGTTTACTCTGTTTCAACAGATACTCATTTCGTTCACAAAGGTTGGCACGATAGCTCAGAAAAGATTAACAAGATCACTTATACAATGATCGGTGACCCTTCTCAAACAATTTCTCGTAACTTTGAGGTACTAAACGAAGAAGAAGGTCTTGCAGATCGTGGTACATTCATCATCGATCCAGACGGTGTTATCCAAACAGTAGAAATTAACGCTGGCGGAATTGGCCGTGACGCAAGCAACCTTGTTGGTAAAATCAAAGCAGCTCAATACGTTCGTCAGAATCCAGGTGAAGTTTGCCCAGCTAAATGGGAAGAAGGTTCTGAAACACTTACACCAAGCCTAGATCTAGTAGGTAAAATCTAAAGGAGTGCACTCATAATGCTTGAAGCAGATATTAAAGCTCAATTAAACCAATATCTAGAACTATTGGAAAGCGATATCGTGCTTAAAGTTAGTGCAGGTTCTGATAAAGTATCAAAAGACATGCTAGCTCTTGTAGAAGAGCTAGCTTCTATGTCTTCTAAGATTACATTCGAGGAAGCACAATTATCCAGAACGCCTAGCTTTAGTGTGAATCGCGTCGGAGAAGATACTGGAGTTACGTTCGCAGGTATTCCTCTTGGACATGAATTTACGTCTTTAGTTCTTGCTCTTCTACAAGTTAGTGGCAGAGCCCCTAAAGTTGACCAAAGTGTCATCGATCAGGTTAAGAACATTAAAGGTGAGTACAACTTTGAAACGTATGTTAGCTTAAGCTGTCATAACTGCCCTGATGTGGTCCAGGCCTTAAACATGATGAGTGTTTTAAATCCTGGTATTACTCATACGATGATTGACGGCGCAGCTTTCAAAGAAGAAGCTGAAAGTAAAAACGTGATGGCTGTTCCTTCTCTGCATCTTAATGGAGAATTCTTGAGCGGTGGTCGCATGACGTTAGAAGAGATCTTAGATAAGATTGTTGAAGGTCCTAGCGCTGAAGAATTTACAGATAAAGACCCATATGATGTTTTAGTTGTCGGTGGTGGCCCAGCTGGTGCAAGTGCGGCCATTTATGCTGCTCGTAAAGGAATTCGTACAGGCGTCGTAGCTGAGCGTTTCGGCGGTCAGGTTCTAGACACCATGAGTATTGAAAACTTTATTAGCGTATCAAGCACAGAAGGACCGAAGCTTGCTGCAAGCCTTGAAGAACACGTGAAGGATTACGACATTGATGTCATGAACCTTCAGCGTGCAAGCAGCTTAGAGAAGAACGATGGTATGTTCGAGCTCGGGCTTGATAATGGTGGCGTCCTAAAAAGTAAAAGTGTCATCATCTCGACCGGTGCACGCTGGCGTCAAGTTGGCGTACCAGGTGAAGAAGAGTTCAAAAATAAAGGTGTGGCATACTGCCCTCACTGTGATGGTCCTTTATTTGAAGGAAAAGACGTAGCTGTGATCGGCGGAGGTAACTCCGGAATTGAAGCAGCTATTGACCTTGCAGGCATTGTGAAGCACGTTACAGTACTTGAGTTTGCTTCAGAACTTAAAGCCGACCAAGTCTTACAAGAACGTGCAAACAGCCTTCCTAACATAACGATTCATACCAACGCCCAAACAACTGAGATCACTGGAGACGCTAACGTAAACGGTATTACGTATGTGGATCGCGAGACAGGTCAGGAGAATCACGTTAAGCTAGAAGGCGTGTTCGTCCAAATTGGACTTGTTCCAAACACAGAATGGTTAGACGAATCCATTGAGCGTAACCAAATTGGCGAAATTGTCGTTGATAAGCGCAATGCCACAAGCATCCCTGGTCTATTTGCTGCTGGTGATGTGACAGATGTTCCGTATAATCAAATCATTATCTCTATGGGAACAGGCGCAAATGCTGCCTTAGGCGCATTTGATTACCTGATTCGCAACTAATCATAGAACTTTTGAAAGACGCTCGTCCTTTGGACGGGCGTCTTTTTGTATGTCTTTTTTTATATCTCTTTCCATGGGAGTACTGGAGAAACGATATCCCCAACGCTCCTCTCTTGAAATAGATGGACTCCCCCTTTTAAGAAGTCGGACGTGCGACTTCTCTTACAATTATTTACACACCACAAAAATACATATACGGTATAAATGACAAATGTTTACTTATTCAAACTAAAGTTTGGAGTGATCCCTATGTCCACCGCGAAGCTGACAGAACGAGAACGCCAAGTTTATGAGTTAATTCAAAAGAACCCTTATGTGTCTCAACAAGACTTATCAGAAACCCTTCATTTATCACGTTCCACTGTAGCCAACCTGGTTTCAAGTCTTGTTCAGAAAGATGTTTTATTAGGGCGTGCCTATGTATTGAATGATTCCCAACAGGTCGTATGTGTAGGGGGGGCCAACGTTGACCGAAAGTTTCGTAGTTTAGAGCCTTTTCAGCTTCATACGTCTAATCCGGTGCAATCAAGTTACAGTGTGGGCGGAGTGGCTCGGAATATAGCAGAAAACCTGGGTAGACTTGGCTATAATCCAAGTTTAATTACAGCTGCAGGTAAAGATGCGGACTGGGAAATCATTGAACGTGCCTCGTCGCTCATCCAGTTAGACACCGTTCTTCATATTCCGTCTGCCTCTACCGGGACCTATACGGCTGTCTTAAACGCTGAAGGAGACATGACTGTAGCTTTCGCTGATATGGAAGTCTATGACTATATCCTCCCTCCTTTACTAAGCACACACGATAAGAAACTGAAACAAGCTTCCTGCATCATCGCAGATTTAAATTGTCCCAAAGAAGGTCTCTATTATCTCTTGCAGAAGGCACAAAGCTTTCACGTACCGCTTGCTTTTGTTACCGTATCGATCCCTAAAATGAAGCGTCTGCCTAAAGATTTGAGCGGCCTTACATGGTTAATGACAAACGTGGAAGAGAGCGCGTCTTATCTTGGGATGACAATTGAAACGAATAAGCAATGGGAGGACGCCGTTACCTATTGGCTGGAGCGTGGCGTATCCTATGTAACCGTTACCTGGGGTGAACACGGAGTAATGGTGGGTTCAGCCGAGGGCATCGAGCTATATGAAACAGCTACTATACCAGAAGTACAAGACGTAACAGGAGCCGGAGATGCGTTCGCAGCTGCTGTAATCTATTCATGGTTAGAAGGAAAGACGCTAAGAGGAGCGATTCAAACAGGCCTTCAAAGTGCGACTTTATGTATCCAATCTCATTACACCGTTCGTCCAGATTTAACTCCCCAACTATTAAACGCTCAGGAGGAAAAAATATGAACGTACACTTAACAAGATCTCCAGAAGTTGAAGAAGCAGCAAAACACGGTAAACCGATTGTAGCTCTTGAATCAACAATAATCTCTCACGGAATGCCGTACCCACAAAATGTAGCCACAGCAAGAGAGGTAGAACAAATTATTCGCGAGAACGGAGCTGTGCCGGCAACGATCGCTATTCTAGACGGAAAGATTAAAATCGGTTTAACAGACGAAGAACTTGAAGAACTAGGCTCAAGAAACGATATAGCCAAAGCCTCCCGTAAAGATATTCCTTATCTAGTAGCTACTAAAAAACCAGGTGCCACAACCGTTGCAGCTACGATGATTTGTGCAGAACTAGCCGGTATCCAGATCTTTGTCACAGGAGGAATCGGCGGCGTCCATCGCGAGGGTGAAACCACTATGGATATATCTGCGGACTTAGAGGAGTTAGCTCATACCAATGTAGGCGTTGTCTGTGCCGGCGCTAAGTCAATTTTAGATTTAGGTCTTACTCTTGAGTACTTAGAAACAAAAGGCGTGCCTGTCATGGGCTATCAGACGCAGACGCTTCCTGCCTTTTTCACTCGCACCTCCCCATTTGCTGTTCATTATCAAGTGAACGCGCCTAGTGAGATTGCCTCTATTCTTAAAGCTAAATGGGAGTTAGAGATCAATGGAGGGGCTGTCATTGCTAATCCAATTCCTGAAGAATATGCAATGGATGAGCAGTTCATTAACGGGGTCATTGATTCAGCGATTGCAAAGGCAAAGTCACTAAATATAGAAGGAAAAGACGTCACACCATTTCTATTAGATCAAGTGAACCAAGCAACAGAAGGTAAGAGTTTAGCGGCTAATATCCAACTTGTAAAATCGAATGCAAGGCTCGGGGCCCAAATTGCCGTACACTACGCAAAACAAACGTTACTTATATAAAAAAGGACTTTTCATTAGAAAAGTCCTTTTTACTACGTCTTAAGAAGTCTGACTTATATCGTTTTCTTCCTCTGAAAGATAACTATAAAGAGGTCGTTTATTTAAACCAAGTGCTTGATCTGTATTCTTATGAATATCCTTGAGAAGCTCAGGGTGGTCAGCTAATGTTAACCCGTAAGAAGGAATCATCTCTTGGATTCTCGGTTTCCACTCTTCCATCTGTTGAGGGAAGCAACTCTCCATCAGATCAAGCATAACTTGAACAGCTGTAGAGGCCCCTGGTGAAGCTCCAAGTAAGGCAGCAATGGAACCGTCAGAGGAGTGAACAACTTCCGTTCCAAACTGAAGCGTTCCTTTCCCACTGTCATCCGTGTCTTTTATGACCTGCACACGTTGACCAGCGACAGACAGACTCCAATCACCACTATTAGCGTCAGGGATGAATTCTCTTAACTCTTCCATCCGCTTTTCTTTAGATTGAACCACTTGTTCAATTAAATACTTAGTAAGTGAAGCATTCTTTACCCCCGCTGCTGACATGGTCGCAAGATTATCTGTTTTAACAGATGTAAATAAATCAAGAAACGAACCTTTCTTAAGGAACTTCGGAGAAAAGCCAGCAAATGGACCGAATAATAAGGTTCTCTTTCCATCAATATAACGAGTATCCAAATGAGGAACAGACATTGGCGGTGCCCCTACTTTTGCTTTCCCGTATACTTTCGCATTGTGTTTCTCCACAACTTCTGGATTGTTACAAACCAAAAACTGACCGCTCACCGGGAAACCACCAATGTGCTTAGACTCTGGAATACCTGATTTCTGAAGAAGGTGAAGACTTCCTCCGCCTCCCCCAATGAAAACAAAATCCGTAACGTGGTACTCAATTCGGTTTTGAGCCTGGTTTAATACTTTCACTTCCCAGGATCCATCCTCAAGTCTGTTTAAATTCTGTACACTATGCTGGTAGTTAAGCTCTACATCTGTTGCTTCTAGATAATCAAACATTTTACGCGTAATGGTCCCGAAATTCACATCTGTTCCTGAGTCCATTTTCGTAGCAGCAACCGCTTCTTCTGGATTACGACTCTCCATCATGACAGGCATCCATGCTTTCAACTCTTCTTGATTATCAGAAAACTGCATACCCTGAAACTGAGGGTGTTCTGACATCGTTCGGTAGCGCTTTCTCAGGAATTCAACATTCTGCTTCCCTTGCACAAAGCTCAGATGAGGCAATGGCATAATAAACTCTTGTGGTTTCTTAATGCGATCATTCTGAATTAAATACGTCCAAAATTGCTTGGATACTTGGAACTGCTCATTCACTTTAATGGCCTTTGAAATATCAATGGAGCCATCGGATTGTTCCTTTGTATAGTTGAGTTCACATAAAGCCGCATGTCCCGTACCCGCATTGTTCCATACATTCGAACTTTCTTCTCCTGCACTGTTTAACTTTTCAAATACTCTAATTTTCCACTCTGGCACTAATTCTTTCAGCAATGATCCTAACGTAGCGCTCATAATTCCTGCACCAATCAGGATCGCGTCGGTTTTTTCATAGTTTTTACTCATAGTCCCATACTCCCTATGTCTTACAGAAAAGAGGAAACATTTCATCCCGCCCCGGGTGCCTCATCTTTTCTAGTATTTTATAACCTACTACTAGTGTATCACTTTCCAAAAATATTGAAAATTAATTCTATTGCAATACCCACTTTATAATCGGTTGTAATGAGAGTTGTAAAACCAATTACGGTGAACCATTTAAACGAAACTTTTATACTTTATCATTTCCCATTTCTTAGCTAAATAATCATACTTCACGTCATTCAGTATGCGGAAGCCCCTTAATAATAAAATCGACACCTTCGCTTGATTCTTCCAAATCTAATTCAATGTCTTTCGCTATATCCTGCATAGAAGATTCTATGGAAACCCGAATGCCGTTGACTTCAGTTATAAGATCGGACTCAGCCGGCTCTTCAAGTCCCATCCCCAATTGGGTTCCTCCACACCCTCCTGCAGCGAATATTCTAAGGTTGGAGGACTCCTCTTCATCGATTATTTGTAGAATTTGTTCTTTAGCTTCATTTGAAATTTTCACTTTTGATCTCTCCTATCTACAATCTATTCTCAACTTTTATTTTGTTATCAAACACACTGAAAATTTTAACATATACCGAAAGTAGCGTGTCTCATCCAACGAAGAGATTCGTTCCCTTGCACTTTTCGTTGGATACTATTAAAGTATATAATGATTGCTTTCTATTCTAAATGGAAACGAATTAGAAAAAAACATTTTCACTTTTAACTTTGGGAACTTGTTTTCCCTTAAGGAAAGGGTTCAGATATAGTATGAAAGATAATTTTTGGCATGAGTTGCCGCGACCGTTTTTTGTTTTGGCACCGATGGAAGCTGTAACGGATGTTGTATTTCGTCATGTCGTGAGTGAAGCAGCAAGGCCGGACGTATTCTTTACAGAGTTCACAAATACGGAAAGCTACTGCCATCCAAGAGGCAAAGATAGCGTTCGTGGCCGTCTGACATTCACAGAGGATGAACAGCCGATTGTTGCCCATATTTGGGGAGATAAACCTGAATACTTCCGACAAATGAGCATTGGAATGGCTGAAATGGGATATCGCGGAGTCGATATCAATATGGGTTGCCCTGCACCGAATGTTGCTACAAAAGGGAAAGGTTGCGGACTCATACGCCGTCCGGATGTTGCAGCGGAAATTGTACAGGCGGCTAAAGCAGGAGGCCTTCCTGTAAGTGTAAAAACCCGCCTAGGTTACACAGAAGTCGAGGAGTGGCACGACTGGCTTCGACACCTTTTAGAACAGGATATAGCTAACCTCTCCATCCACCTCCGTACGAAAAAAGAGATGAGTAATGTGGATGCTCACTGGGAGCTGATTCCTGAGATTAAGAAGCTTCGTGACGAAGTAGCTCCTGATACACTTCTAACTATTAATGGGGATATCCCTGACCGTCAGAAGGGGCTTGAACTTGTTGAGAAATATGGTGTAGATGGGGTTATGATTGGACGAGGAGTCTTCCATAATCCATTCTGCTTCGAAACAGAGAAGAAAGAGCATACCAGTGAGGAGTTGCTTGATCTTCTACGTTTGCAGCTCGATCTTCATGATAAATATTCAGAGGAATTAGAGCCGCGCCTCTTCAAACCACTTCGCCGCTTCTTTAAGATTTATGTTAAAGGCTTCCGAGGAGCAAGCGAGTTACGAAATCAATTGATGAGCACTGAATCAACTGATGAAGTCCGTGCTCTCCTTGATGAATTTACAGAGAATAATGGAGTGGAAGAAGAGAAAGGTTTTTCAATTTCTTAAATAATCTCTCGTGTATTTCATGCGAACTATGCTAGGTAATAAAAAAACGAGGAGAGCCTTAAGCTCTCCTCGTTTTTTATATTACTTTTCAATACCGCACTGCTTCTTTGATGTTAAACCCGCTTGTATTTATTTAATAGATCTTCAGAGATATGACAATAATCTCCCGGACATCTGGTTAACCGATCCTGGTGTTCTTCCGCACTTCTTACATAGTTAGTAAGTGGTAAAACTTCCACTACGATACGTCTAGCGTCCTCTCTTTCCCTTATAAACGCTTGTGCATCTTCCAAATGCTCAGGGGCCTCGCTATACACACCTGTTCTATATTTCACGCCTACATCTTCCCCTTGTTGATTCAGGCTGTAGGGGTCAATGATTTCAAAGAGATACCCCATTAAATCTTTTATGTTTACAACCGCCGGATCAAATGTTGTTTTGACACATTCAGCGTAGCCGTCATAGTCCCCTCCGAGTGTAGGACTCGTCCCATTCGCTCTTCCCGCTTCTGTAGATGTAACGCCAGGGAGTGTCTTGATGAATTCTTGCACGCCCCAGAGACATCCACCAGCTATATAGACTGTTTCCATCATCATGTACCTCCTTGTTTAAGCATGTAAGCTCTTCTTTATTTATGGTACGGTTCCCCCCGATTAATCCGAAACGCACGATATATTTGCTCTAAAAGCACAAGCCTCATTAACTGGTGGGGGAGCGTCATTTTCGAGAACGATAAAGCGAAGTCTGAGCGCGCAGTCACTTCTTCACTTAAACCTAATGACCCTCCGATAACAAAGGTTACTTTGCTCTTCCCATAAGTAGCCAGCTGATCCAACTGTTTCGCCAGTTTCTCAGATGTAAGCATATTTCCTTCAATCTCTAACGTAATGACATGAGCATCAGGATTAACCTTAGCAAGAATGCGCTCTCCTTCTTTCTGCTTCACCTCTTCCATTTGGGCTTCACTTAGGTTTTCAGGAGCCTTTTCATCAGGAACTTCAATTAAATCGATCGAGGCATAAGCTCCCAGTCTCTTTTCATATTCGCTGATGCCTTGTTTTAAGTATTTTTCTTTTAGTTTTCCAACAGAAATAATGGTGATCTTCATAGTTATACTCCTTCGGTCTATTTCTTACGTTTATCGTATCATGAAACAGTGTTAGAGTATAAAAAACCCCAAAGTCACAGATGACTTTGGGGTGATTTCTTATTTATTCATGGAGGAGAAGAAGTCTGCTAGTGGATCATCTTCGTCGAATTCCACCTTTTCCTCTTCCTTATGGATCTCCTCTTGTAAGTGATCAAGATTAATATCATCAAGATCATCATCAGTCGTCCAGTTATCCTCAGCCGGTGACTCATTTTCTCGCCAGTCGTTTGTATAGGAGGACGCGTTATCTTGCCCAGAAGCTACAGCGTAAGACTTTGCCTGAATGGCTGACTCCACTTGTTCTTGAAGCTCTAGAACATCATCAAAATCATAAGCGTTGTTGTGTAACGACGCATAAAGAGAGGTAGCCCGAATTGGGTCCATAAGCAATTGGTAGAGTATACTACCCATTAAAGCTTCTGAATGTTCATGTTTAAGCCAATTCCGCTGTTCTTTCGTTAATGATTTTGGTAATGAAACCGTAACGGTCTCTTTCTCCTTAGAACGCGTTTCTGATACCCCTTGCATAACATACTGAGCAATTCGGCTTGAGAAATTGCGTTTTTCCGTTTCCTTTAAATGTTGGAGTTGCTTCAATACATAATCCGGTGTATCTGAAGGAATACGGAATGTGATTGCCTGGCCTCTTTGAATACCTTTTTTGGAATCTCCCATGAAATCTTCCTATCTACTTAGCAGAAGTCGCTTCTTGTTTTTGCTTCTCCTGTTTTTTATCTCTCTTTGTTTTCCTAACGAAATCAGATACTAGTTTGTAATAAGCATTCGCCATCATCCAAATGCTTTCATTTTCGTCTTCAAAGAACTCAATATTAAATCCATCCAGACTATTATTGAGGGATTTTAAGTAATCTTTTAAAACGGCAGAACCGCCGCCAACGAAATAGCAAATTTCAGACTGAGAATTTCGCTGCCAAACATTGCGCAGATAGCGGTATTGCTTCTTCGCTAATTCTAAAAGAATACGATCTGTAATATCATGGACGCTTGTCCGACTTCCTTTCACCATGATGTGGTGTCGATCATTTTTACGCGTAATGATATCGACCACATCACGACGACTGTCTAACTCTACGCCATGTTTTGTCCGGATTTCATCACGGATGGCTTCTAATGATTCAGCCACTCCAAGGTTAAACCCTTGTGCTTTATCATCATCTACATTGCGGTTACGAATCACGGCAATATCCGTTGATAATCCACCAATGTCTTGAATTAAGATTTGCTTATCAATTAAGTCTTTATTGATCACATTTAAATCGTTATCCATGACAAGATTGACGAACGCTGCGAATCCTTCTGGGTATACTTTTACTTCATCAAATTTAAGATTTACTTTCATACCCTGATACTTTGGTGTTACAAGGAACTCGACCTGGTGAACAGAACCGAGTAACTGAGAGCGATAGCCTACGTCTTTTCCTTCTTTTACTTCTCTAAGAGGTAGTCCTGTTCCAAGCGTATAGTTAGCGTCCACAACGTTTCGGTTATTTCCATGATGCTTTCTAGTATCGTCTTCTCTTGATACTGCATCAAGGGCTAATGAGGCAAACAGCATAACCAATGTCTGATCTTCTTCAGACTTACTACTTCCTGGATCTAATTCAGTAGAGTTACTACTCTTTGTTGCTAGATTTCCTACACGGTAAATCGCATTATTGTCCTTTAAGGCAGGCGAATGCACGCGGATATGTAGATTATCTACAGGATCCTTTTCGTCTAATTCTTCTATTCCTATTACAGGACGATCTTCAATATCTCTAGCAATCACGTTTGGAATATAAAGCTCCGAATCTAACTTACCGAATAACGCCTTTAGGGCATCATTACCAACATCAACAGCTGCAATTCTTGAATTTGTCATGAAACTAGCTCCCCTTCTTTTTTGAAGTTAATGACTAGAGTCTCTATCCGATACCTAAAAGATATAGAAGATTTAGACAACAGTCAATGTCTTCTTTTGTCGACATTTCTGTATACATGTGTACGGTTTATGTTTACATGTATACGAAATCTGTACACATACTGTTATATCAACATGTATACGCTTTTGTGTACTTGTATACACTTTTGTTTACTTAATGTTTACGTTTTCCGTATACTTGTTTACGTAATTGTATACATGTACACATTTTTGTAAACACAAACCATAAAAGAAAGAGAGAAGCATTTAACCTTCTCTCTTCATGTTTATATCTATTCGTCTCGAGTAACCAGAATGTGACTAGGTCTTATAACTTAGAGAGATCTCCATTTTGTATCCAACCTCTCGCTTTAAGTGCTAGTACAAGATGGCGTATCCCCACCATATAAGCTGCCTGACGCATTTCGCAGCCTTTCTCCTCTTTCATCGAGTATACTCGCTTAAAGGCAGCAATCATTTTCTCTTCAAGTTCTGTGTTCACTTTCTCTTCTTTCCAATAATAATTCATCGTATTTTGGACCCATTCAAAGTAAGATACGGTTACGCCTCCGGCATTACACAGGATATCCGGAATAATAAAGATCCCCTTTTCTTCTAAAATACGGTTTCCTTCTGGTGTAGTTGGACCGTTAGCGGCTTCAGCAACGATTTTTGCCTGGATTTTAGGTGCTGTATCTTTTGTAATCTGATTTTCTAATGCAGCTGGAATGAGGATGTCTACAGGGAGTGCAAACATCTCTTCGTTTGAAATGGAGGTGCAATGTTCAAAGTCAGCAATGACATTCCCCTCCCCTATAAATTCTAAGAGAGCCGGGATGTCTAATCCTTCTTCTTTGTATATTCCACCCGACACATCTGTTACAGCTACTACTTTTACGCCGGTTTCATGTAAGAATTTAGCTGTTGCGCTTCCTACATTTCCAAACCCCTGTAATGCAGCTGTAGCTCTTGATAGGTCAATATCAAGGGCGTTGGCCGCTTCTCTTATATGAATAACCACTCCACGTCCCGTAGCATCAAGGCGCCCCTCAGATCCCCCTATAATGATCGGTTTGCCTGTAATGAGCCCTGGTATATTGTAACCACGTAGTTTGTCGTATTCATCGATCATCCATGCCATAATTTCAGGAGTTGTATTCATATCCGGAGCAGGTATATCCTTTTCTGGGCCAATGACAGGTGTAATCTTCCGAATGTAACTTCTACTTAGCTCTTCTAACTCTCTTTGATTTAAGTCATTCGGGTTTACAATCACTCCCCCCTTCCCTCCTCCGAGGGGTAACTCAATAATGGCTGATTTCAAGGACATCCAGATCGATAGAGCCTTTACTTCATCAAGGGTTACAGAGGGATGGAAGCGTATTCCCCCTTTACATGGCCCTAGTACGTCAAGGTGCTGTGAACGATAGCCTGTATAGTTCTCAACAGAACCGTCCTCTTTGCGAATAGGAATTGATACTTCCATCACCCTCATCGGTTTCTTTAAGATGTGATAGATGCTCTCATCTAACCCTAACTGTTCCACGGATTCACTGAGTAATTGTTTTACAATCGTATATGGATTTTGATCATGTGTAGAAATATCTGCTTCTGCTTTATGTTTTTCCATAGCTTTTCCCTACCTCTCGTACATTTACATATTAGTAATGTGTCACCATTTACGTTTCCTTATGTAAACATTCGTCATATTTATTGTTTCATTTGGAAAGATAAGAACACTATTCATACAGAGAGGACATTCATACCCATGAGCAAATCGAGTATAAGCTTTATATTGCGACTGAAACTTGATAAGAAGACAGCTTCTTTCGGTCAGATTGCTACTGTTATTAGTTCAGCAGGCGGGGATCTTGTCGCCATAGATGTTATTAAGGAAAATAGAAACTCTACTATACGGGATCTAAGTATTAACATTCATCAGGAAGAGGTTCAAAATCGTATTACGGCTGAATTAAGGAAGTTAACAGGGATTACGATTCAACAGACCACTGACCGTACTTTCCTCGCTCATTCAGGTGGCAAGATTCACATTATGCCTAAAATCAAAATTGATAGCCGTGATGATATGTCGCGTGTTTACACACCTGAGGTAGCTAGAGTGTGCGAAGCAATTGATGAAAATGTAGAACTAGCCCACGACTATACCATTAAGAAGAATGCTGTGGCAGTGATTTCAGACGGAACCGCAGTTCTCGGTTTAGGAAAGATTAAACCAGAAGCAGCCATGCCTGTCATGGAAGGAAAAGCCATGCTATTCAAGCAATTCGCTGATATTGATGCTTACCCTATCTGTCTAGATACTCAAGATCCTGAAGAAATCATTACAATTGTTAAGGCACTCCAGCCCACATTTGGAGGGATTAACCTAGAAGACATAGCTTCTCCAAACTGCTTTTCCATTGAAGAACGCCTAAATAAAGAATTAGTCATTCCAGTGTTTCACGACGATCAGCACGGCACAGCTATTGTTGCATTAGCCGGATTGTTAAATGCCCTCAAACTCGTTTCTAAGCCTATCAAGGACTGTAAAATTATCGTTTGTGGGATTGGTGCAGCAGGTATGGCCATTACCAACATGCTACTAAAAGCAGGAGCGAAAACGATTATAGGCGTCGATGTTGAGGGAGCGCTTCATTGCAATCAAAACTACGATCGTCCCGGTTGGAATGAATTCGCTCAAAAAACCAATCCAAAGCAGGAAAAGGGAAAACTATGCGAGGTCATAAAGAATGCTGATGTGTTCATAGGTGTTTCAGCGCCTGGACTATTAACCAAAGCTGATATTAAAAAAATGGCCAAGGATCCAATCATATTTGCTTTAGCCAATCCGAATCCAGAAATAAAACCAGAAGAAGCAAAGCCTTATGCAGCTGTTATTGCTACAGGGAGATCCGATTATCCAAACCAAGTAAATAACGTATTGTGTTTCCCAGGTATATTCAGGGGGGCACTAGACTGTCGCGCTACGGAAATTAATGATGAAATGAAGCTTGCCGCGGCTAAAGCAATTGCTTCAACTATTGGAGAAGAGGAGTTAGACGCCGAATATATTATTCCGAGTGTGTTTAACAAGGAAGTCGTCCCCTCTATTCGCCAAGCCGTTATAGATGCAGCCGTTAACACGGGTGTGTCTCAGATTGAACCAGAATAGATACGAAAAAGGAGCACTCAAATGAACGAAGACGATAAAAAGCAACGACAAGATGCAGAAGAAGCCGTTGGCAAAAAAGACATTAAGCATTTGGCGTTCTACGGAGGCCCATTTACCGCTACCATCCCGCTTGTGTTTTTTATTATTTGGGCCATCTCTTTAAGTGTGACAAAGCTGGTTACAGAGGAAGCCCTTGTTTTGGGTATGGTAATCGGCGTCGCACTCGGCCTATTCTTCTGTAAAACCGTTTGGAAAGATTACGCCCAAGGATTAGTAGAGGGAATGGCTCAACCGATAGGAATTATTGCAGTCATTGCTTGGTTTTGGGCAGGGATGTTCGCTAAACTCTTAGCGGCCGGAGGACTGGTAGAAGGTCTAATTTGGGTTGGATTTCAGACAGGCCTTGAAGGTGGCTTTATTGTAGGATTAACCTTCCTATTGGCTGGTGTATTCTCAACAGCCGTAGGAACAGGGTACGGGACTGTAGCAACGTTCGGAATACTTATGTTTCCTGCAGGAATTATATTAGGGGCTGACCCCGTTATATTACTGGCAGCTATATTAAGCGGAGCTGTATTTGGTGATAACTTAGCCCCTGTATCGGACACCACCATCGTTTCAGCTACAACTCAGGAAGCGGATGTACCTGGAGTAGTCCGCTCTCGGTTTAAGTATTCCATTACAGCAGCTATACCTGCATTGATATTGTTTGTTATTTTAGGAGGAGGCGAGCAATCAAGCAATAAAGAAGCCTTTCTTCAGCTTCAAGAACAAGTAACACCTACAGGTTTATTGATGCTCATTCCATTTGCTATTGTATTATTTTTGGCTCTTTCCGGACGCCACTTATTAACATCATTAACAATAGGAATTGTATCCTCGATTGTCATGATCATTATAATTGGAGTCCCCCTTCGTAAAGTACTTTATATCTATCGCAACGAAGCAGGGGAAGCTGCAATTGGAGGCGCATTAATGAACGGAATCGGTGGATATTTTAATATGGCGATCCTCATTCTATTTATATTAGCAGCCGCTCACCTAATGGAGCTAGCTGGTACGATGGAAGCCATTAAAAACTTCTTTTTAAAAATTATAGATGGAATTGTCCGACGTGCTGAACTTTCGATTTTCGCCATCGTAGCCTTTTTAAATGTATTTATAACCATTAACACCGCTGCTGAAATTACGGCAGGACCTTTTGTTCGGAAAATTGGGGAAGAGTTTAATATACATCCATACAGAAGAGCCAATTTCCTTGATACTGTTTCGTCATCCTTAGGCTACATCTTCCCATGGAGTGGTGGTGTATTGTTAGCTTGGGCAACTATAAAAGGAGCAGCCAAGGAATATGAATTTCTACCTGTCGTAGGTCCTACGGAAGTATTTCCTTTTGTCTTTCAAGGATGGTTTCTATTACTAGTGATGTTTATTTCGGCCCTGACAGGTTGGGGGCTTCGCTATAAAGGTGAAAACGGAGAAGAAATTAAACCCACTAAATAAAGGATCCCTTTAAAAGGGTTCTTCATGGGGCTGTTTTTTAGAATTTCTAACACACGCATCTCTTTGCATAAATTAAGGAGATATTTATCCACAGTTTATTTCAATCGTCTAGGTTTACTCAAAAGCTTCACGTTTCATAGACCAACACGAACCTTCTCCACTACTTTTTTGTAACTATTCCGGTTTTATAACAAGAAAGTAATAGTACAATTTGTCCTGATTTATTATTTTCTTTGCTGAATTTAAGCAAAATGAATGTCTCAAAATCTGATTAGTTCTTAGGGATGGGACCTTTAGTCTTAGCATATAAAAACGTCAGTTTCTATTAAGAAACTGACGTTTTCCTTTACTCTTCTTATCAAAATTGTACGACTATTCCAACTTATCAACATACTTATCCACAATCTTAAAGTTCTTGTGATACTAACAAGGGAAAGGGGTATATAAACAAGTTATACACAAAGTTATCCACATATACACAAATGAATCACTTTATTTGGTATTAGAACCTGCGTTCGCCACTATATATGTAGCAGACTCACTACAGTATTCACACGCTGTGGATAATTGTTCATCTTTATTAAGTTGATCTAAGTTCGGGAAAGTTTCACACTCATCCACAATGACATCAATCCCCCGATCAACATGATCCTGACATACAAATAATTTCAAACTCCACACCTCCCTTATTTAAGAATAGGAAAAGCAGGGACATCAGCCCCCGCTTCTTGTTCTCTTAATAACTTTGATTGGACAACGTCATTGTAACTTCTTGCTGCTGTCCATTACGGAAGAATGTAACCGACATTTTGTCACCAACGTTTTTATCCTTATACAAATGTTTACGTAAATCAACGATGCTTTGAATGTCTTTACCGTCTAATTGGGTAATGACATCATATTGCTGAAGTCCTGCTTGGTCAGCTGGAGAAGCGGTTTGTACATTATCAACCACAACACCACCATCAACCTCTTTAGGTAAACCTAAGATTTCCCTTTGTTGAGAACGAGGGACTTCAGATAAAGAAACCGCTCCGATTCCCATAAATGGTCGAGTAACTTCTCCATCTTCTTCTATGTCTTCCATAATCGGAACAGCATTATTAATAGGGATAGCAAACCCGATTCCTTCTACTGCTGATTTAGCAATTTTCATGGAGTTGATTCCTATAAGCTGGCCTTTTATATTAATAAGGGCACCGCCGCTATTCCCTGGATTAATTGCAGCATCCGTTTGCATCACTTCTGCCTGCCAATCCATTCGTCCATCTCCATTGAAATCTTGAGGGATCGCCCTTTGCTTTCCGCTAATAATCCCTTTCGTAACAGATCCAGAGAACATCAACCCTAGTGGGCTACCAATAGCTATCGCTGGTTCCCCCACTTTTACATGGGACGAGTCGCCAATCTCAATCACCTTATCCACTTTTGAATCTTCGACGGTCAGAACAGCTAAATCTGTATATGGATCAGCTCCAACTAACTCCGCTTCAATGCGGGTTCCGTCAATTAAAGAAACTTCCACTCGGTCAGCACCTTGAACCACATGGTTATTGGTTACGATATAGGCTTTGCCGTTTTCTTTTTTATAAATAACACCAGAACCTGTGCCTGCCTCGCCACCAGATGGTTGCTCTTGGAATAAACCTGAGGATTCGCGAATCTTCACAACGCCTACAACGGCCTCTTGCACATCACTTACTACCTCTGTAACTTGAGTAGTAACATCCAAGTTCACATTTTCTGTTGTCGTATTATTACTTTCTCCTTCATCTGCTTGCACTTGTTTATTCTCTTGTGAGGATAAATCATATGGCAAGAGATTCGATTGAATAAGAGCGGGTAACGCTAACATGATTAACACAGCACCAAGGATAATACCTACAACCGTCGGCATAATCCAGCCAGGACGCTTGTGTTGATTGCCTGAAGGGGTTTGATCATCATAGTAGCCCATTTAGCCTTCAATCCTTTCTGAACTAGATCTATACTAGTTCCCCGTTACCTCCCCATACTTTTTCTAAACGTCATTCAGCGTATAGATGGGTGTAGCATGATTCGGGTCGGTATCAAATAAGTCAATCGCATTCCCTAAAGGAATACCACGTTCTTTTAACATATTCCCTACGGACATACGCGCTAGATCTTTCATGTTATTATCTTGACTTAAATGGGCTAAATAAATACGCTTTGTTGAATTGCCAATAATATCTGTTAATGCCAGTGCACTATCCTCATTAGAAACGTGCCCCTTGTCACCTAATATACGTCGTTTAACATTCCATGGATACCTTCCCATTCGGAGCATCTCCACGTCATGATTGGATTCAAATATATAAGCATCAGCGTCTTCAACGGTCTTCTTGATTCGCTCAGATACATATCCCGTGTCCGTCACTAAAGCTACTTTCTTGCCATTATGGTGAAACACATAAAACATTGGCTCTGCCGCATCATGAGAAACTCCGAATGATTCAACTTCAAGGTCGCCAAAAGCTTTCACAGTTTCCATAGAGAACTCAAACTTCTGATCTGTTGTGATCTTCCCAATCTGACCTTCCATTGCTTTCCACGTTTTCTCATTCGCATAGATCGGTAAATTATACCGTCTCGCGAGTATGCCTAAACCTTTAATGTGATCGCTATGCTCGTGAGTTACAAGGATGCCATTTAAATCATGCGGATCTACGTCTACTTGAGACATGACACGCTCTAATTGTTTCCCGCTTAACCCGGCATCTACAAGTAACTTCTGTTGTTCAGTACCGATATAAAAGGCATTGCCGGTACTTCCGGATGCCAGTACGCTAAAGTGCATACTCATGATCCTCCACCCCAAATTGATTGTTCCAAATCGATTTGCTTACTTATGCTAGACATTGTTTCATTTACAAATTCATCTTCGTCCGTTGAAATATACTGACCTTCGAGGCCACTGATAATAAAGTTTTGATCCTCATTCACTTTAATATTCCAAGTAGGAGAGAAAACCCGGTCTCCGTTCTCAAGCGGAACTAAGGTGTAATAGCCAACGTCAAACTTTGACACCACATCTCCACTGTATAATTTATTTTTATCGAATAAATTACCGATGGCTTGGATTGGTTTAACGAGGTCTATCTTCTCCTCTGTACTCTTCAAATCATCTAGATGGGTTTGGACGAAAGCTGTAATGCCATCCTTTTCTTCGTTCAATTGAGCCATTACAATGCCCGATTCATTGTAATAAATGGGATCTTCCTTGAAGCGTTGAAAGAAAATCAGGACATTGTATTTCTCATTGTAATCCCAGAACTGATACTCATCTCCAAATAAGATCTTATTGTTAATGGTACCCTCGATTGTCTCATCACTGCTTTCTAGATCAACGGCAACTGGCTCCTCAAAAACAGATATCAATATATTGTTATCTTCCCCATAAATCTCAGGTTTTTGGTTTTCGTTTTCTTCTAATTCCTCTTTGTCTTCTTCTTTAAAGGCATATCGTTTAGCAGAAATATAAGATTTCTTTGGCGCTTCTTTAGGTACATTGTTCAGTTGGATATCCTCTGTCTTTAACTGTTCCTCTAAACTTGTATCCGTTAGAAGTCCAAGTTGAGCCTGCTCTGTCTTATTCATAAATTGAAAGACCAAGAAGACATCTAATATTAAGAAGCATAGAATAAATAGCGTTTTAATCTGTCCCCATTGCATTATTCTGTGCTCCCTTCATCCACAAGCTCTTCCCAATCGTCCTGTCCTACATATTTTATAAACCATGCCGGCTCTAATAAAATGACGAGCTCTTGTTGACCTTTTATTTCCACTCTGTACCCAATCTTAATATCTTCAAATGACTGATCCTCAATATAAGGTAAAATCTCTCTCCCCGATAAAATATCGTCATGTTGATTCGGATTTAGGATGGGATACCTAAGCTGGATAAGAGGTCTTTCATACTCAACAAGGTCCTGGTTTCGCCATGTTTGGGTAATCTTTAAACTTAGCTCTTTTCCCCCATCTAAAACAGGATATCCATCCTGGAAAATTCGGTAATCAATAACATTATCTCGAATATCGAATAAATGATAGGAGGAGTTGGCTGTCCAACCGTTGTGGTCGTTTATATCATTCAAACTTTGCTTAATTAATTGTTGCCGAGACAGTTCGTTGGTTTCATCGGTTTGAAATTGCTCAAATCTCATATGTCTCTCATTTTCACTAACTTTCATTAACCGGTTGTCTATATTGTAAAATGTTTCCCCGTACGTTGAATTCCGTTTGACGAGTTTTGGATTATTAAACAAAACATTTTTCATCGTTTCCACATTTAACTTTTGAGCTTGAAATGGAAGAACAGGTAACGTAACTTGGGATTCAGGCAAATAGACCGGATTTCCGAAATAGTTGTCCACGCTGAAATATTCCATTTCACTATTCGAACCTGTTAAATACTTCTCGACAGCATTCGATACATCAAAATTACGAATAACAGCACTATAAGCTGTACCACTTTGCCGTGAAACAAAGTAAACATCATAATACTTAGATTGATTCTGTGTGAAAGAAATAAAGATTTGATCAATATTCATATTCATTTCTTTGACATCTTTCTCTGCTTCACCACCGATCGTAAAGGTACTAGCTAATGTGCTAAGTGGAATTCCAGCAGGGTAAACAATTTCAATAGATGATTCGGTCTCAATCACATCCTTAGAGACCAAATTGATATCCGTTAATGGCCACTTGACTATTTTTTCATATAAATTTTTTGTTTCATTCCAACTCTTTAATGAAAAATGTCTTTCATCCTGATGAAACAATAACAATTCTGGCTTAATAATATCCGATACGCTTTGCTGTACACCGTTATTCAACTTCGTCTCCGCCTCTAAAATAGGGCTTCCATTATTAATGTCATCGTATTCAGGTTGATAGGTCCAAAGGGCAAACGTAACCAATAGACTAATGGTTACGAGGAGCCCTAATATAATTGACTTTAAGTACTCCCACATTACTCTTCATCCCCCTCATATTGTTTCAATAACGGCAGGGTAAAGGTAACCTTTGTCCCCTTCCCTTCTTTACTATCAGCCCAAATCTCGCCCCCGTGAGCATCGATCATTTCCCTGGAAATAGCCAAACCTAAACCTGTACCTCCGAGGTTCCTGGCACGGGCTTTATCAACTCGGTAAAATCGTTCAAACACCTTTTCCAATTTCTCTTTAGGAATCCCAACTCCTTCATCAGAGATCGATACTTCTAATTTCTGTTGATGTTCATTGATCTCTAATTGAAAGCCGATCGTTCCTCCTTCTGGAGAATACTTAATGGCATTTGAAATGATGTTATCCAATACTTGGGTCATTTTATCCTTATCGATCCATACTTGAACTTCTTTATCCGGTAATTGCCGCTCAAAATTAATATGATCATCTTGATTAATTTCAAAGCGTTCTACAACCGTTTGGAAAAACCCAATAAAATTAACTTTCTCTTTGTGCATTTTATAATCTTTATTGTCCATTTTAGAGAGCTGTAATAGATCATTAACAAGACGAATCATACGTTCTGTTTCGTTTTGAGTCACGTCTAAAAAGCGCGGGGCAATTTCTTTATCTTCCCACGCACCTTCTGTTAGAGTTTCTAAATAGCTCTTCATGGTTGTAAGAGGTGTACGAAGTTCGTGTGAGACATTTGCAACGAATTCTCTTCGTTCTCGTTCAATTTTTTCCTGTTCTGTTACATCACTTAAGACGGTGATATACCCATTCATTTGTTCCATTTCGTATTGAACGGCCGTAAAGCTTGCCTTAAGTAAAAGCTGTTGTTCATCTTCACTAAAATCAATAATAATGGATTCCTGATCTTTTAGATCTGTAATACTATTAAGGCGCTTATGAATATTTAACACATTCAATAAAGGCTGGCCTTGTACATCTTCAATTTCTTGGCCGAGAAGTCTCGATGCAGGTTCATTCATGAGAATGATAGCCCCAGTATGGTCGGTAGCGATAACGCCTTCTGTCATATTGGAAAGAACTGAGCTTAGTTTTCGCCTCTCCCCTTCCGTTGTTGCCTGGGAGATTTTCAGTTTATCGTTCAGTTCATTAAACGAAACAGCCAGCTGTCCAATCTCATCTTGTCCATAGACATTGACTTTCTGAGAGAAGTCTCCGGCACCCATGATTTTTGCATGTTTCCTCATTTCAGTAATCGGCTTTGTAATGGTTCTTGCAATAACAATACCTAATAGCACAGAAATGGATACGCCAAGGAAAGTTCCGTTTGCAAAAATGCGGTTAATGTCTTGGAGCTGCCCATAGACCTTTTCAATAGAAGCTTTGAGATAGATCGCACCTACAACGACTTTCTGGTCTCCGTTTTGATTATCCTTTTCTTTTTCTTGGTAAATTGGAAAGGTTCGAACTAAAACCCGTTCACCTTTTTGGTTCACCTTCGTATCTGCGTCTACCGTCCCAAGCATCAGTGTCCGTTGTATTTCAGTTAGTGGAAGCCTCTTTCCTACTTTACTCTTATCAGAATCTTCCGTAGCTGCAATCACACGGCTTTTATTGTTTACAACTAATAGTTCTGATATATTCTCAGCATCAAACCCCTGAAGGATGTCCTGAACATCTTCTTCAAGGGAGGGGGCCTCTTCTTTTCGTTCTTTTGAGAATGCATCTTCCAACTGAATATTCAATATATCGACATTATTCGTTATAGATTCTTCAAAGTTCTGCTTCAATTTCTCTTCAAGTTGCTGAGAAAAGTAAGCTCCGATGACTTGAATCGGGAACAAAAGCAGGAGTGTAATAATGATAATAAACTTCAAGCGTATGGATTGAAAAAACCCCACCTTTTTCATAATTAAGCTACTCCTGTTCAGGGTTTCTCAAATAATACCCCACTCCACGACGGGTAACGATCCACATAGGTGTGCTTGGGTTCTCTTCGATTTTCTCACGTAATCGTCTGACAGTTACGTCCACTGTACGCACGTCGCCATAATAATCATATCCCCAGACCGTTTCAAGAAGATGCTCACGCGTCATAACCTGACCAATATTCTTTGCCAGGTAGTGAAGCAATTCAAATTCACGATGAGTCAGTTCAATCTGTTCACCGTCTCTTGTAACTGTGTAGGCATCAGGGTGAATAACCAGTTTCCCGATTTGAATATCATTGTTTGCCCTTCCGCTTTCCTCAGGCTCTTGCTGATGACGTCGTAAGTTTGCCTTTACCCTAGCAATCACTTCACGATTGCTGAACGGTTTGGTTACGTAGTCATCTGCTCCGAGCTCCAGACCAAGAACCTTATCGATCTCCGAATCTTTGGCTGTTAGCATTAGAATCGGCATGTTTTTTGTTTTACGAATTTCTCGACAAACTTCCATACCGTCTTTACCTGGCAGCATAATATCAAGGAGAATAATATCAGGGTCCTCTTGAAGTGCAAGATCGATGGCTTCATCCCCATCATAAGCACAAACCACGTTGTATCCTTCTTTTTCTAAGTTGAATTTTAGTATATCTGCAATTGGTTTTTCATCATCTACAACTAACACTTTAAAATTCATCTATACCCCTTCTTTCTATCAGGTCGTGTAGTTCTTTAATATTTAATTCTAACGTATTTTTCATTAAATGTCTTTTTCAATAGGATTACAATGCCCCATACGCAAAAAAATCCTGCAACACCAAGGATGCAGGATTTTTTCTTATCGACTTACGTAGTTCAGAGGATTCTGTAAGCTGCCATTTTTATGAACTTCAAAATGTAAGTGAACTCCCGTAGAGTCACCAGTGGTACCCATTATACCAATTGCCTGACCACTTCTCACGGTTTGACCAACGCTAACTTTAATAGAGGATAGGTGGGCATAAGTAGTCTTATAGCCATTGTTATGATCAATAACGACTTTATTCCCATATCCACCATCGCGACCAGCTTCAGTTACAACACCATTATCCGCAGCACTGATCGTGCGATTGCTCACTCCAGCGATATCAATCCCTTTGTGATAAGCGCCCCATCTCATGCCTTGCTTACTAGTAATCACGCCACCGACTGCAGGCCAACTGAAGTTACCCGTTCCTCTTGAAGGGATAACTTTTGTTCCTTTGACCACAACTTTTTTAACAGGTTCCTTTGTTGTTTCTTCATCGATTACCTTTTCGCTAGTGACCTTGCCATTCTTTGTTTTAATTTCGTACTCGATATCTTTAGAGCCATCTTGGCCTTCTTGTTTAACTTTTTGTTCACCTTTATAAAGGTCATCTGACTCGCGTACTTCAACTTCATATTTAAGAGTCTTTTTCTCTCGTTTCTTTTCAGTAACGAAGACATCGAGGTATGCCTCATAATCGGTAACATTTAACTCCTGCCCAATGTGAAGAAGGTCATCCTCTTTCAACTCAGGATTAAGTTCTTTAATCTTTTCAGAGTCCAGGTTATATTGACCGGCAATTTCTCCTAATACTTCACCTTCTTTAACCGTATGGAGCTGATCCGTTAAAACACCTTTTTTTAGAAGTTTAACCATGTCACTTACCGTTAATATATCCTTAGGAGCCACTTTTTCATCAGATAGTGAAACTTTTTCTGATAGAGATACGTCTACTATAGTAGAGTCACCTACTTTTACCGGCGCATCTTTTTGTTCTTGTGTCATACCTTCAAAAGCTTTTAAATCTTCAGGCGTGACATATTGAGTTTTGATCTTATTCAGTGCTTCATCCGCTTGCTCTTTTGAAGCCATATAACCTACAAGTTTTCCATCAACTTTAACTTTTGTACCATCAACTTTTACCGTTAGCTCATCTTTTAATGATTGAACAAGTTGTTGATTATTAAACGTTGGTCGGAACATTTTCTCAGGTACATATGTAACCTCTTCACCCACCGTTAAAGGAAGGTCTTTATGCTTTTGTTCAGCTTGATCGATTCTTTCATCGACATAATTCTTAACTACTTCTTTGTTGTCTACAATCCCTAAGTGCTCGCCATCAACATAAACGTGATACACAGTTGGAATCTGACTCTCGATGTTATCAGCATAAACAGAGCCAAACGTAATTCCCACACCTAAACAAGTCGTTAACGCAATCTTTTTCCATAAAGAATTTTTTCTAGGCTTTTGGTAATCAGCATTTTTGTTGAGAGGGCGTTTTGCTTTTTTCGTCCACACAACATTTTCCCCCTACAAGTTTTGCTTTATCTATAAATCTATATACGGACATTTTTACTACTTACTTTAGCACTCTATTAATCTATCATATTATCTACTCCCAGATAAATAGGATGTAGAACGATGTAATAAACTTGTATTATAGCTGCCAAATTAATCCGAAGGTATTAGTTTCTTTTTTTTATAATAGTGTAATTTTCTTCTTTTATGGAACTAAAACATTACAGTATATGGCGGAAATATTTCGAAACCATTACATATGATACAGTTCTTTCACATGCCAAAAGTCCCATTAGAAAAGAAATAAAAAACAGGGCCCTCTTATGAGAGTCCTGTTTGAAGAGTGGCTCGGGACGGAATCGAACCGCCGACACACGGATTTTCAGTCCGTTGCTCTACCGACTGAGCTACCGAGCCATAAATCACATTCTGTATTTGAAGATATAGTGGCGGTCCGGACGGGACTCGAACCCGCGACCTCCTGCGTGACAGGCAGGCATTCTAACCAACTGAACTACCGGACCTTACAAAGTATAGAGGAATCTGAATCGATCGGACCCCTCTATCAGGCTATGACCCGTACGGGACTCGAACCCGTGTTACCGCCGTGAAAGGGCGGTGTCTTAACCGCTTGACCAACGGGCCAATATAGAATGTCGAGACGATCTGTCTAACTGACAGCGATATTAATAATAGCAGTATATCTCTTATTTGGCAATAGTTTTTATTAAAAAAATAGATTTTATCTAAAAATACAATCGGGACAAATCTGAAATTATGATAGAACAGCTTGTTGCACTACGTGAGTGAAGAAATTCTTTTCCACTAAACTAATCGGTAATGCAATGTTTCTAATAAACATTTATAAAGCGGAGGTTACATACAATAAACCACCCAGAAGATTGTTCGTGCTCCCGGGTGGTTTATATATCTTTATAAGGCTTTTTAAGACTCGTAGACGTTCTTCAAGATATTCGTCTGGGTTCTGTCTGGTCCGACAGAGAAAACAGCCAGAGAGATTCCTGTGAGCTCTGTGATGCGGTTTACATAATGCTGAGCGTTAGCTGGAAGATCTTCAAAATTCTTTACGCTTGTAATATCTTCTGTCCAACCTGGCATTTCCTCGTAAACAGGCTCACATTCCGCTAAGATATTTAAATTTGCTGGGTATTCCTCTAGACGCTCGCCTCTATACTGATAAGCTACACAGATTTTGAGTGTATCAATACCTGTCAGCACATCAATTGAATTAAGCGATAAAGCCGTAATGCCGCTCACACGTCTTGCGTGACTAACAACAACACTGTCAAACCAACCAACGCGGCGAGGGCGGCCTGTGGTTGTTCCATACTCACGACCCACTTCACGAATGCGATTTCCTATTTCATCGTGTAATTCAGTAGGGAACGGGCCATCTCCTACTCGAGAGGTGTACGCTTTAGAAACCCCTACCACATGATCAATCTTATTAGGTCCAATCCCTGAACCGATAGCTACCCCACCTGCTGTTGGATTAGAAGACGTCACAAACGGATACGTACCTTGGTCGACGTCAAGCATGACACCTTGTGCCCCTTCAAATAAAACAGGCTCATCTGCATCAATAGCATCGTTTAAGAGTTTTGATGTATCGCAAACGTACTGAGCAATTTGTTGACCATACTCATAGTACTCATCAAAGATCTCTTCAACTGTCATCGGATCTGATTCATACACTTTTTCGAAGAATTTATTCTTTTCTTTCAAGTTTTGAGTAAGTTTTTCGCGAAAAGCGTCAGGATCCAGTAAATCGGCAATACGAATTCCCATACGTCCTGCTTTATCCATATAAGCAGGGCCGATTCCTTTATTCGTTGTTCCGATCTTTTGATCTCCCTTGCTCTCTTCCTGAAGAGCATCTAATTTAATATGGTAAGGAAGAATGACATGAGCGCGATTGCTAATACGTAGGTTACTAGTTGATACGTTACGTTCATGTAAATAAGCTAGTTCTTTCACTAACGCTTTAGGGTTAACAACCATGCCATTTCCTAATACACATTCTTTATCATTATAAAAAATACCTGATGGAATTAAGTGAAGCTTGTAGGTTTCACCTTCAAATTGAATAGTGTGACCTGCATTGTCACCGCCCTGATAACGCGCGACAACGTTCGCTTGTTCAGACAAGAAGTCGGTAATTTTACCTTTCCCCTCATCTCCCCACTGTGTTCCAACAACTACTACTGAAGACATATATGGCACCTCCGCCGAATTTCATTTCCGTAAAATTGACAACATGAGTAGCTTATCAGCTTCTCCAGCAAAAGTCAATTTAAAACACGAACATTTTATAAACTAATTAACTATACGTTCGTAAAATCGAGTCTTTTCGCTCGAGAATGGAGTTAACGTGGCTGAATATATATTGTTCAGGGTTTTGAGATCATGATCATTGAATCCTCGAAATGACATAAAAAAGAGGGATTCCCAATCAAATATGGGAAACCCTCTTTAGGCGGGAGGAATATCACTCTCGTCATAACGATGTTCTAAGTCGACGAACTTGTTATACTCCTTCACAAACATAAGCTCTACGGTTCCAACAGGTCCGTTACGCTGTTTAGCTAGTATGATTTCAATTATATTCTCTTTTTCAGACTCTTGATCATAGTAATCATCACGGTAGAGGAAACCAACGATATCGGCATCCTGCTCGATACTTCCGGATTCACGAATATCCGACATCATCGGGCGCTTATCCTGTCGTCCTTCTACCCCACGCGATAGCTGAGATAGTGCTATTAGAGGAACATTGAGTTCACGGGCTAACCCTTTTAAAGCACGTGAAATTTCAGATACCTCTTGTTGGCGGTTTTCTTTCGAATTCCCGCTTCCCTGAATGAGCTGAAGATAGTCAATCAAGATCATACCCAGGCCATGTTCTTGGGCTAGTCGTCGGCATTTTGAGCGAATTTCATTCACTCGTATACCAGGAGTATCATCAATGAATATCCCTGCATTCGACAAGCTTCCCATAGCCATCGTTAGTTTACCCCAGTCCTCCGTTTCGAGTTTACCGGTTCTAAGTCTGGTTGCATCAATGTTTCCTTCTGCACAGAGCATACGCATAACCAGTTGGTCTGCTCCCATCTCAAGGGAGAATATCGCTACATTCTCATCTGTGTGGGCGGCAACGTTCTGTGCAATATTTAAAGCAAAGGCTGTTTTCCCTACAGATGGGCGGGCCGCAATGATAATGAGGTCATTTCGTTGAAACCCTGCTGTCATTCCATCAAGGTCTCGGAATCCTGTAGGTAAACCTGTAACTTCTGCAGATGTATTGTGAAGCTGCTCAATGTTGTCATAAACATCAATTAGTACATCTTTGATATTTTTAAATTTACCAGAGTCTTTCTGCTGAGCGACTTCTAATATTGATTTTTCTGCATCATTAAGAATGCCTTCAATATTTTCCTCTTCAGAATACCCATTCGTTACGATAGTGGTAGCCGTTTTAATAAGGCGACGCAAAATCGCTTTTTCTTCAACAATGCGAGCATAATACTCTATATTAGCTGCCGTTGGAACAGAATTGGCTAAATCACTCAGGTACGACACGCCACCGATTTCATCGAGTGTTTTGTTGTTAGACAGAGAAGTCGTAACCGTTACTAAATCAATCGGTTCTCCCTTCTCAGACAGATGAGACATGGCTTCGTAAATACGCTGGTGACTAGCCCGGTAAAAGTCCTCCGGTTGAAGTAATTCCGTAGCTGTAGCAATCGATTGCGGTTCCAAAAAAATAGCGCCGAGCACCGCCTGCTCGGCCTCTATATTATGGGGCGGTGTTCGGTCATTAAAAAACTCGCTCAATTCATCTTCCCCCTTTTCAATTAAGAGGATGGATTAATTATTTCTCTGAAACATGAACTTTAATCGTAGCTGTTACCTCGTGGTGAAGTTTAACAGGTACATTTGTATATCCAAGAGAACGAATTGGTGAATCCATCTCTATTTTACGCTTATCAATTTTGATGTTATGAGATTTCTTCAATTCTTCGGCAATTTGTTTATTCGTAATGGAACCAAATAAGCTTCCCTTGTCACCTGACTTAGCCTGTAGCTCAACTGTAAGATTTTCAAGCGTTTCTTTTAAACGCTTCGCTTCTTCTAACTCTTCTTGAGCTTCTTTTTCCTTCTTGTTATCAATCGCTTCCTGAGCTTTCATGTTTCCTTTGGTCGCTTCTACGGCTAAATTATTTTTTAAAAGGTAGTTACGAGCGTAACCTTCTGAAACATTTTTAATTTCACCTTTTTTCCCTTTACCTTTTACATCCTGTGTAAAAATAACCTTCATGATTCATTACCTCCTTCAAAGTACTCATCTATTATTTCTTTTAATTGCTCCTCAGCTTGTTCAATTGTTGTATCGTCAAGCTGTGTCGCGGCATTGGTTAAATGGCCACCGCCGTTCATTCTTTCCATTATGATCTGAACGTTTACATCACCTAAAGATCGAGCACTGATTCCAATCCGCCCATCAGAACGTTCTGATATCACGAAAGAAGCGACAACGCCGCTCATGGTCAGCAATGTGTCAGCAGCTTGAGCAATAATTACAGGGCCGTATGTTTCACCTTCATCTGCTTTAGAGATTGCCACTCCGTCCCGAAAGATTTTTGCACTCTCAATCAGCTTGCTTCGCCTTACATAAACGTCCAGGTCCTCTTTCATGAACTTTTGAACAAGGACAGTATCAGCACCCTTAGAGCGAAGATAACTCGCCGCATCAAATGTACGCGATCCGGTACGCAATGTAAAACTTTTTGTATCTACAATAATACCGGCAAGAAGAGCTGTTGACTCAAGCATATTGAGTTTTAACTTCTTCGGTTGGTATTCTAACATTTCTGTAACAAGCTCTGCAGTAGAAGAGGCATATGGTTCCATATAAACCAATGTAGGGTCCTGAATAAACTCTTCTGCTCTTCTATGGTGATCAATGACAACAACATGTTCTGTCTTGTTTAATAGCTTTTCCTCAATGACGAGGGAAGGCTTATGAGTATCGACGACTACAATAAGCGTCTTCTTCGTTACAACTTCATGGGCCTCTTCAGGGTCAATAAAACGGGACCAGAGTTGCTCATTCTGTTGAATCTCATCAAACAAGCGTTGAACACCCGTATTGGCTTCATCTGGATCATACACTATAAATCCGTCTTTATCATTGGCTTGAGCCATTTTTAAAATGCCAATACAAGCCCCGATCGAGTCCATATCAGGGTTTTTGTGCCCCATTACAATAACTTTATCAGCCTCTTGAACAAGTCCTTTTAAGGCGTGAGATATTACACGTGCACGAACTCGAGTACGCTTCTCCATCGGATTGGTTTTGCCACCATAGAAACGTACCTTTCCGTTTTCATCCTTAATGGCTACTTGATCTCCTCCCCTGCCGAGGGCAAGGTCTAAGCTGGATTGAGCTAATTCTCCTAAATCAGGGAGAGATGCCTCCCCTACCCCTACACCAAAACTGAGCGTAAGAGGTACATTTTTATCGGTAATTAACTCACGTACATCATCCAGAATATCGAATTTAGTTCGCTCTAAATTCTTTAAAATCCGATGATTCATAACGGCGAAAAACTTATCCTGTGAAGAGCGCTTTAAGTAGACTCCGTTTTCCTGGGACCATTGGTTAAGGATCGATGTAACTTGTGAGTTAATATGACTTTTAGCCGTATCATCCATCGCTTGAGTGATTTCCTCATAGTTATCGAGAAAGATGATCGCGAGAACAGTCCGGTCATTTTGATATAAATTTTGAACTAATGTTTGTTGAGTTCGGTCAAACAGGTATAACAATCGTTCATCCTTTTTTACAACCGTTTGCAATTCATAATCATCCATTGAAATCCAAACATCATCTTTTCCTTCTTTAATCGCTGCTACAAGTGTATCGGAAATCTGGCTAAGAGGCTCTCCCACAAGCGTTTCTTGGGGAAAGAAATGATTCATATAAGGATTGGCCCATTCGATTTTGTAATCTTCACTGAATAGGAGAATTCCTATCGGCATTTCCATCAAAGCTTCTTCTCCTACTTTCTTCACTCGATAGGAGAGAGTCGAGATATACTCTTCTGTTTCATTAATCAGAAACTGCTCTGTTCGAACACTGTAGTATATAGAAGCGATTAGCAGAGCGGTCATAACTAAACCGAGCTTCCACTCATAATAAAAGATCAGCGCTAATAGAAGAATGGATAATGTGTAAATTACCCATAAATGACTACTCAACCTTGGTTTTTTAAAGAAATTCGGCATGACCGTCATCTCCTAAATATAAAGTCGATCTTCACTGCTTTCCTAAACGTTCTCGTAACGAGAAACCTAAATCAATTATACCTAAAATCCGAACCGGAAACACCAATAGGTACGGGAAAAGTAACGTTAATATAACCGCTGTGATAGGGAGAGCCTTTGATCGTTTCTTATAATGAGTGAGAGCAAATAAGTAGGACAAACCTTGCAGGATCATAAAGAATCCGGTAAGGGTATACATATTTTGTGCAACAACACCCATATACTCATCAGGACTTTGGAAAATCCAAGTAAACACAACCGCTATAAAGTAATACCACAAAACCGATTTTGGGAAAGAAAACTGGTGGACAGGAGGGAATTTCAATGTTTCCTTTTCAATCTTATTCCTGACCCTAAATCCGACCCATAGCGTGATAAATGAGCATACTATAGCTGAGATGGCCATGATGCTTGGTAACATAGCCGGAAGATTTTCAAATTGAGCCTGAACAATCGTTAGTTGCTCTTCAGAAACCCCTAAATCCGAAACCATACTTTCTGTAGATTGAAAGGCTTCATCAATCATATCCTGAAAGGCTTCAACTAAATTTAGTTGAAAGAGAACGATCATACTTAAGTAAAAGCTCACAATACCAATTAAGTAGCCTACAGTCCCTTGCGCCCATGCTTCATAAGGTGTTTTTTTGTTATATAGTGCAGCCCCCAAGAAAACTCCTCCAATTCCGACAGAGAAAGTAGCTGGGATCGCTACGGTACCTAATATGAGCATCGATACAATCGACAATATAACTAGAAATAACAGAGATTGCTTCCACCCATTTTTAGCAGCAAATAAGAAAAAGGGCAGAGCCAACACTACCATTGAAAATATAGATAAAACAGGGATGACAATGGTAAGCAGTATAAGTATGATATAAACCCCACCATACAACAAACTCTGTCGTAACATACTCGAAGATTTCATTTTCGTTTACTCTCCTCTAATCCATCTACTGAATAAAGTTAGATTAACATAAATCAATTCTATGTTCATTATTCGAGTCACTAATTGCTCTATGTACTCTATATTCCTTTAAGATTAACTTTACAATGCTTTACCAGAGAACGCAAAACTTCTCTTCACTATAAAAGGGGCTCAATTTACCAATCTGCCCAAGAGTAAAGGAAAGAAACCCTTTATATTTGAGGGATAATAAACATTCTAGTTTAAAGAAAACCCGCCAAATGGCGAGCTTTTTTTAAACACATCGTTTTATTGTTGCAAAAAAAGCACAGCTTTATATGCTGTGCTTTTAAAGTCTTACGAAAGAATATTAGTCGTTTACGTAAGGCAATAATGCCATTTGACGTGAACGTTTAATCGCTCTTGTAAGTTTACGTTGGTATTTAGCAGAAGTTCCTGTTACACGACGAGGAAGAATTTTCCCACGCTCAGAAACAAAACGCTTTAGAAGTTCAACATCTTTATAATCGATGTGTGTAATTCCGTTTGCTGTGAAATAACACACTTTTCTACGCTTCGCGCGACCACGACGAGCCATAATTGAAAACCTCCTTATATTTTAATTAAAACGGTAAATCGTCATCTGAAATATCGATCGGTTCCCCATTATCAGCGAATGGGTCATCCTGTTTAGGTTGATTGTTGTTATTATTATTTGGATTATATCCAGATTGGTTCTGATTAGACTGGAATCCTTGTGAACCTGAGCCACCTGAAGACGAGCCTTTTGTTTCTAAGAATTGTACGCTATCTGCAACAACTTCTGTAACAAAGACACGTTTTCCTTCTTGATTATCGAAGCTGCGGGATTGAAGGCGTCCATCAACACCGACTAAGCTTCCTTTATTCATGAAGTTTGCTAGGTTCTCTGCGGCACGACGCCATACAACGCAGTTAATAAAATCTGCATCACGGCTACCTTGTTGGCTAGTAAACGGGCGGTTTACAGCAATAGTAAAGTTCGCAACGGCTACTCCGTTGGGTGTATAGCGCAAATCAGGATCCTTGGTTAATCTGCCGGCAAGAACGACACGATTTAACACAGAACCACTCCTTATTGATCGTCTTCGCGTACAGCGATGTGACGAATAATATCATCAGAATACTTAGCAAGGCGATCAAATTCACTAACAGCTTGGCTGTCACCGTTGAATTTAATTACCATGTAGTAACCATCACGGAAATCGTTAATTTCATAAGCTAAGCGACGCTTGCCTACTTCTTTAGTTTCAGTAATTTCCGCACCATTATCAGTAAGAACCGTGTTGAAACGTTCTACAACTGATTTCTGAGTTTCCTCATCTACGTTTGGGCGGATGATATACATGATTTCGTAATTTCTCATCCGACTTCACCTCCTTTTGGACTTAGCGGCCCTTAACGGGCAAGGAGTAATTTCTCGTACAATTACTCACAATGTTGTATTATATCAAAGTTAATAGAAAAGCACAACCAAGTTTCCAATTTTACGCTTATACATTGAAGCGGAAATGAATAACATCTCCATCTTTAACTAAATATTCTTTGCCCTCTAAACGAACTTTACCATTTTCTTTAGCCACTGACATTTTACCAGCTTCCACAAGATCATTATATGCCACCGTTTCAGCACGGATAAACCCTCTTTCGAAGTCACTGTGAATAATCCCTGCTGCTTGAGGGGCTGTCATGCCTTCTTTAAAGGTCCAGGCGCGTACTTCTTGCTCACCTGCAGTGAAGTAAGTTGCTAATCCCAGAAGATTATAGGCCGCTTTAATAAGCTGATCAAGTCCGGATTCAGCAATCCCTAAATCGTCTAAGAATTCTTCCTTTTCTTCTCCTTCAAGTTCAGCAATTTCAGATTCAATCTTGGCACAAACCACAATAACCTGAGCGTTTTCTTTTTCAGCAAACTCTCTTACAGCTTGTACATACTCATTCCCGCTAGGGTCTGCAATTTCATCTTCTCCAACATTTGCTACATATAAAACTGGCTTAGATGTTAACAAGTGAAGTCCTTTAACAATTTTCTGTTGGTCATCACTATAATCTAGAGCTCTTGCTGGCACTTCTTCTTCCAGACCTTCTTTAATCTTCTCAAGAACCGCCTGTTCTGCAAGTGCTTCTTTATCTTTTTGACGTGCCATTTTAGCCACACGATCTAGTCGCTTATTAACCGTCTCTAGATCTGCTAAGATTAGCTCAAGGTTAATCGTTTCAATATCTGCAATTGGGTCCACTCCTCCAGAAACGTGTGTAATATTATCATCCTGGAAACAGCGCACTACGTGACTGATTGCGTCTACCTGACGAAT
Source organism: Pontibacillus chungwhensis (assembly GCF_030166655.1). GTDB lineage: Bacteria > Bacillota > Bacilli > Bacillales > BH030062 > Pontibacillus. The sequence continues at coordinate 4,126,172 of NZ_CP126446.1, forward strand.
ATGGGAAAGGAATTGGTTCCCTAATCCCTCACCTTTACTGGCTCCTTTTACAATCCCTGCAATATCTGTAAACTCAAATGCTGTAGGGACTGTTTTTTTAGGATTAACCAGTTCTGTTAGTTTCTCTAACCTTTCGTCTGGAACTTCAACAATCCCAACGTTTGGGTCAATCGTACAGAACGGGTAGTTCGCTGACTCTGCACCAGCTTGTGTAATTGCATTAAATAAAGTTGATTTACCAACGTTAGGCAAACCTACAATTCCTGTTGTTAATGACATTAACTTTCCACTCCTTAAGGATTACCGTCCATATGAACGTCTGCAGTAACCCAATTATATTGCTCGTCCATTTATATGACAAGTAAGCACATTAGAAAAACAAGGGGGAAGTTCACCCTTGTTTTTCTATTTTTAACTCGATATTTTTCATTTTTTAAACAGCTAATCTGTATGATTTCTATATTTTCTAGTATACAACATAACATATACAAAGTTTAACGTGAAACAGATCAGAATAGCTCATGATTCATTCTTTGCTTATTCTTCTTCGTGTTTTTCAAGCACTTTCTTCATTTTACTCTCAAAGCGACGCCGCGGGATTAAAACACTATGCCCGCATCCTTCACACTTAATACGGATATCTGCACCTAAACGAATGATTTTCCATCTGTTCTCACCACATGGGTGTGCCTTTTTCATTTGTACAATATCGTTTAAAGAGTATGATTGAACAGCCATTTAAATCCTCCTTACGATGTTGTCTCCATGATTTCATGTTCCTCTTGCCTGCTGTACATCACTAAACGTGGGAACGGAATTTCAATACCTTGTTCATCCAGTCTAGTTTTTAATTCTTTTCGAATGGCACGTGCGATCGCCCAATGTTCCATAGGTTCTGTTTCAGCTATTACCCTTAGCACAACATCAGATGAACCCAGGCTCTGCACTCCAAGAAGGTCTGGAGTTCCCTTCAGTTCCTGATAGCGTTGAGGCAATTCTTCCAATAGATTCTCAATGACTGTTTCAGCTCGCTTGATGTCACCTTCATACGCAATACTGACATCCACTACGGCAATACTGTTATGAACAGAGTAATTCGTCACCTCAACGATACTTCCGTTAGGAATGATGTGTAATTTACCAGTCCAATGCTTGATCTTTGTTGTCCTAAGGCCAATTTCTTCTACAAATCCTTCTGAACTAGACGTTTGAATATAATCGCCTACTGAAAATTGATCTTCAAAGATAATGAAAAATCCTGTAATGATATCTTTCACTAGGTTTTGGGCACCAAAGCCGATGGCCAATCCTGCAATTCCAGCCCCAGCTAATAGCGTTCTAACATCAATACTAATCGTATCCAGAATCATAATGGCCGCAGTAAAATAAACCATATACGTGAGCGTATTCTCCAGTAATTTCACAAGAGTTAGTTCACGCCTTTGAGTAATCTTAAATGGACCTTTACGTCTTCTTTTAAAGATGTTCTGAATGACTTGCTTCCCAAACTTAATAATGAAGTAAGATAGTATCAATATAACCAGTACATTGAGTACGCCCTTACCAAGCATGATCCACAATTCCGGGCCGGTAATATAGCTAATAGAACTCGTCCATTTATCTTGTAGCCAGTTCCACAATGTGCTTTGATCCCTCCCCCTTAAAAACCTTCATAATATACTATTGTATCAGCTTTTTAATCAATTTTGTATCGATTTAAAAAGGGGTACAACAAAATAGCAGAGAGCACATAAAGGTTTAACAAACCATACAATGGATATAAATATTTTATCAACGTTGAGAAACCAATACTGGTAAGAGGAAGCATAAGGAATAACGTGCATGCTGCCATAAACCAAAGCGGCCCTTTCAAACGATTTCTGAATCTCGTGATTAATCCTAGAACGCCTGATGCCGCTGTTGTAAAAATGGCAATCCATAATAGAAAGGATATAAATAGGAACATCTCATAAGGGTAATGTTTAAGGATAGCAAACAAGGGAATTTCATAAAGTAAAATATCGTCTGCAATTTGAATGAGACTACTATTGTATATAAAGGAAATTAAACCAAGAACCAAACCGCTCCCAACACTTGCAATCCAAATTTCTCCCTTATTACGCACCTCACTACCTACTGCACCTAACACTGCAATAAGAGGAAGAATATTGAGGGCAGTGAAAGGGAAAGCCGCTGGCCAGTTCCTTTGTTCACCAAGGTGAGAGAAGATTGATAGTTCTTGCTGAACAGTGAAGAGAATCAACACGTAAAGCAACCCCCCAATAAGCAAAGGCAGTATAAAACTATTCATGGATAAAATTCCTTTGATATCCCAGATAAATACAAGAATAAGAGGCACTACTATAGCGAAGATTCCTAACCAATAGGAGAAGTGAAAGGCCTGCCAAGTAGCACCACTTCCTGCCAACATAATAACAGTAGTGGTAAAAAGGTAAAGAATGATCATCCCATCATACAGAAACGTTAAATGGTCTCCCACAATCGTGCGAAGAACAGGAAGGTAATGCTTCGACTTTTTTTCGAAACTAATCCTTAAGATTACGTAACAGGAAATAGTAAATAATATGGTGAATATCAGAATAGCCAGTCCGCTTTCATGACCAAAGAATTGCCATAGCTCTCTTCCTGAAGCGTAACCTGCTCCAATCATGGTGCCAATGATCAAAAACATCCATTTAATACCAGATCGAATCATATTTTTCCTCCTACCTTCTTTCTTCGTCTATGTATAGAATTCGTGAAATCGCTGTATACTAATAACAATATGACTACGGAGGAAAAGCTATGAATCTAAAGCAAAGACTTTTTTCTCAGAAAACAGAACATCGCTACCATTATGAAGATGAGCAATTAATGATTGGTCTAACTCAAACTCTAAAAGAGTGGGTACCAGCTAATCGTGATATTGTTGTTGTTTGCATTGGTACAGATCGTTCTACAGGTGACTCACTCGGCCCTTTGATTGGCACTCTCCTTGAAGAAGGAAAGCTACAGCACATCCATGTGTACGGTACTCTAGATGAACCTGTTCATGCTGTTAACTTAAATGAGAAGCTTGAATTGATTCAAAAGCGTTACCATCATCCATACATTATCGGAATTGATGCATGCCTTGGTAAGTTATCCTCAGTAGGAAACGTAATACTAGGGCAAGGCCCCGTAAAACCAGGAGCCGCAGTAAAAAAACAACTCCCTGATGTAGGCGAAATCCACCTTACAGGTGTAGTGAACGTGAGTGGGTTCATGGAATATTTTGTTTTACAGAACACACGGTTAAATATTGTGATGCAAATGGCAAAGAGGATGGCGAAGGCAATTCAAAGTTTCGATCAGCAAATAGAACGAACACAGGTAACTAAGCACCTTCAATCTGATGCGCTTACTCCAAAAAGAAAGCGCTGGTTACCTATAAAGGAATAATACTTCATGCTAGATTAAGTCTGAATACAAAGAAGGAGCCGAAACTTTACTCGTTTCGGCTCCTTCTTTGTCACTGAAGTACTTTCATATCCCTATTTGTAACCAACCATACAGAATGAACCCTATAAACAACAGGCTTGGTAATAAGTTAGCAACGCGTATTTTGGTTATATGTAAAATGTTAAGTCCAATGGCTACAATGAGAATTCCACCGGTGGCTGTCATTTCTACAATAAATAGATCCATGAAAGATTGGGGAATCCACTTATGAATTTGGGTAGCGAGTAACGTAATTCCTCCTTCATATAATAAAACCGGAATAACCGATAGCATAACGCCCCATCCTAAAGTTGTCGTTAGAACTAAAGCAACAAAGGCATCAATAATAGCTTTAGTCACTAAGACATCATGGTCACCTCGAATCCCACTATCAAGAGCACCCACAACAGCCATTGCACCAATCACAAATATTAAAGAAGCTGTTATAAATCCCTCTGAAACTGTGGAGTGTCCACCTTTACTAAATTTAGATTCTAGTACAGAACCAAGTTTCTCAAAACGCTCCTCTAGCTGTAGCCATTCCCCTGCAAAAGCTCCAAACAATAAACTAAGAAGCATAACAATAATTTGATCCGTCTCAATAGCCATTCGTAGACCAATTAAGGTGACAGCTAACCCAATCCCATTCATCGTTGTTTCTTTTGTTTTTTCTGGAATTCTATTAAAAAAGAGACCTACTAAGCTTCCAATAGCGATCCCTACCCCATTTACGAGCGTACCAAATAAAATCATATTTCGTTCCCCCAGCTTACTATGTTTCATGTGAAACATGTCGAATGAAATTAGACGAAGAAAAAACCTGATGCTTGGGTCACAAACATCAGGGCCGCTTCTTTAATCTTCAAAGTAGTGTAAAATACGGTCAAGATCATCTTCTGAGAAAAACTCGATTTCTATTTTTCCTTTTCGTTTTCCTTTTTGAATCGTAACCCCTGTTCCTAAGCGTTCTTGTAGAAGGGATTCCCTCTCCTGAATGAAGACATCTTTTTTTACTTTTTTCTTTTTCTTCTTTTGCATGTTCTTCTCATTTAACTGGATGATATACTGTTCAACTTGCCGTACATTTAATCCTTCTTTTCGGATCTTTTCAACGAGGGGAAGAAGCTGATTTTTATCCTTTAATCCCAGCAATGCCCTTCCTTGCCCCATTGAGAGTTCTCCGTTATTTATAAGCTCTCCTACAGGTTCAGGTAATGATAATAGGCGAACTAAGTTTGCAATATGTGGACGACTTTTTCCAAGACGCTTTGCTAACTGTTCCTGTGTTAAGTCGAGCTCTTGCATTAAGTTAGAATAGGCTTGCGCTTCCTCAATAGGAGTGAGGTCTTCACGCTGAAGATTCTCAAGCAACGCTAGTTCCATCATATGTTGTTCAGATAGGTCACGTATGACAACGGGAACAGTTGTTAGTCCTGCCTCTTTAGCAGCCCTAAATCTTCTTTCACCTACTACAATGTCATACCCTTTTATACTTTTACGTACAATGATAGGTTGAAGAATGCCATATTGGAGAATAGATTCCTTTAATTCTTCAATAGCTTTTGGATCAAAGACTTTTCGAGGTTGATAAGGATTCGGGCGACATTCCCTTACAGAAATCTCTTGAACCTTTTCCTCTTCTGTTGCTTCCATGTCAGGAAAGAAAGAACCTAAGCCTTTACCCAACCCTCTGGCCATTCGTCATCACTTCCTTTGCTAATTCTAAGTAAACTTCAGCGCCACGTGACTTTGGATCATAAAGAATGATGGGTTTTCCGTGACTTGGAGCTTCACCTAAACGAACGTTACGAGGTATAACCGATCCATAGACCTTATCTTGGAAGTATTTCTTTACTTCCTCAATTACTTGTATTCCTAAATTGGTACGAGCATCTAGCATTGTAAGTAATACGCCTTCAATCATAAGCTGTTTGTTCAAATGTTTCTGCACGAGGCGTACCGTGTTTAACAACTGACTTAACCCCTCTAACGCATAATACTCACATTGCACCGGTATTAAGACAGCATCGGAAGCCGTTAATGCATTAATTGTAAGCAAACCTAAGGACGGGGGACAGTCAATAATGACATAATCATATTCATCCTTAACCGAATCAATTGCTTTCTTTAAGCGAACTTCCCGTGAAATCGTTGGAACAAGCTCAATTTCTGCACCTGCTAACTGGATCGTTGCAGGAATTGCATCTAAATTCTCCACCATCGTAGGAACCTTCACATATTTTGCTTCTAAGTCCTCGACCAACACATTGTATACACACTGATCCATATCAGCTTTCTCAATACCAACTCCACTTGTCGCATTTCCCTGTGGATCAATATCGACAAGCAATACCTTGTGATTTAAATAGGCCAAACAAGCACTTAGATTTACAGCAGTCGTGGTCTTTCCTACCCCACCTTTTTGATTGGCAACGGCGATTACTTTACCCATGATGTCACCTACCTCTAATCTGTCAAATCTTCCAATTTTTATTTTATCATTTTTTGAATGCACAAGAAGCAATAATTCAGATAAATCGTGAAAAATAAAAGCCTTCTCTTTGAAAAGCTCTTTATTTCTTAACATGTTTCATGTGAAAAAAATACCCACCTTATGCAGGACACAAAAGATGGGGAGTTAGAGCATCATGATTGTTTTTTAGGAATTTTAATTGTGATCTGGTAATAGTCATCATAGTCTTCTTCATCCGTTTCAAGGTCAATACCTGTATCAGATACCATCGTTAGCGATTGCTTGATCGTGTTCATCGCAATACGCATATCTTTACTGATTCCTTTTAATCGTGGCTTACGCTTTTGGGGTTTACTTTCCCCTTCACGCAATTTCGCTATTTTCTCTTCTGTTTGCTTTACATTAAGAGACTTTTCTATGATCTCTTGCAGTAACTGTTCTTGCTTCTCCGGATCTTTAAGCGCGATTAATGCCCGGGCATGTCGTTCGGTTATTTTCTTATCCAGAATAGCCTGTTGCACCACATCGGGCAGCTTTAATAATCGCAGTTTATTGGCAACGGTTGATTGGCTTTTCCCTAGTCGTTGCGCTAAAGCTTCCTGTGTAAGGTTATGAATTTCTAATAGTTTCGCATACGCCATTGCTTCTTCAATAACCGTTAGTTCTTCACGTTGTAAGTTCTCAATTAGAGCAACGGATGCCGTTTGGGCTTCATCCATTTCTCGAATAATAGCCGAAACATTTTCCCATCCTAAATGTTGTACAGCTCGCCAACGACGCTCTCCTGCAATTAATTCATAACCAGCATCTTCATCTTCCATTTTGCGAACCACAATAGGCTGAATCATCCCGTGTGTCTGAATGGTCTGAGCCAATTCTTCAATCTTCTCATGGTTAAAAATTGTACGAGGCTGATAGCGATTCGGCTGAATATTCTTCACCGGTAATTGAATGACTTCATCAGGATGATAGTCTTGTCGCTCTTGTTCTTTCTCTTCCGCTTCGGACTTATCCCCTATTCCAAATAAGCGGCTGAATGGGTGTTTCATCCTTTGACACCACCTTTTCTACTTTCACCCTTTTTAGGGTACCCTTCGTGTTATCATCTAAGGAATGTTTCACGTGAAACAGTAAAAGAAACCATTATAGAAAACATCTCTTCACATGAGAGATGCGAGGATCCAAGTATGCTTTTCTTTTATTACTTAAAGAAAAGTTGAAAGTGCAAAAAAGCGCTGCAGCGGAGAGCTGCCGCGCATATAACGTCCACTTTGCGATTGTATAGAAGCAGTCTTCTTCTATTATCGTTTAATTCTACCTATATTTTAGCATACAATCTATAAAATGAGCAGGGAGAGCTAGAAAATCTTTTCAAATATTCTTGGCTAAACGACAATTCTACAACACTTCTTTCATTCAATATGTATATATTCTCCATGTGTAGACACAATTCCTTCTCCCTCATTCACCCTCCTACACAATTCGATGATCACATCTGTTTTCGTAGGTCGTTTCCGCTGAATCATTTTGTTTCTCTTCCATTACTACTTAAAAGCCCTATATTTCCTACCAGTTATCAACAGAATATTCGTTTTCGTTAACTTCTGATAGACTAACAGAATTGTGCTTCCCTCACAAACTTGGGTCTAAATGTATTGTCTCGTTTAAGCTATTTCAAGGATAATTGGTGTTTGTAAACGGACCGTAGTGAACCCTTTCTAATAGCCTGTTTCCGCCCCCCTTACCTCAAGTCAAAAGTAAGGGAAACACACTCTAAAGCATGACTTGTTCAACTATCCTACAAAAAAAGCATGCGGGCTCCGTTAAGGAGAACCACATGCTTTTGCTAAAGCTATTATTGTGTTAGCGGACTCTTATTCGGAAGCCCTGCCTTACGAGGATATTTCTTAGGTGTTTTGCGTCGTTTATGATAGATTCCAATATTCCGTTCACTATCCTCTTCAGGTAACTGAAATGTATAATGCTTCTCTAGTTCAGCTCCAAGGAGATTTGTCGCAAAGGCAGCATCCTCAAGCTCTTCTTTAAAAGAGGCACCTTTCATCGCTACAAATTTGCCACCCACTTTCGTAAGGGGAAGGCATAATTCGCTTAAGACAGATAGTCTTGCTACAGCTCTCGCTGTTACCATATCATACTGCTCTCGGAACTGTTGATTCTTACCGAAGTTTTCAGCCCGATCATGATAGAATGCTACATCGTCCAGTTCTAATGTAGTAGCTAGATGATTGAGAAAGGTAATTCGCTTTTTTAACGAGTCAACGATTGTCACTTTTAGCTGTGGAAACACGATTTTTAATGGAAGGCTAGGGAATCCTGCCCCAGCCCCTACATCACAAATCGATAATGGTTCGTTAAAGTCTAAATAAAAGGCTGCCGTCAATGAATCATAGAAGTGTTTTAAATAAACACCCTCTTCATCTGTAATAGCCGTTAAATTCATTTTTTCATTCCACTCTACTAAGGCTTCAAAGTAATCATGGAATTGCTTCTCTTGTTTCTCACTCAGCTCAATTCCTTGATCTTGTAAAGCTTGAAGAAAGGTTTGTTTGTTCATGACACCGGTCCTTTCTGCTTAGGCTTCATCTCCAGATACCTTAGCAATTTTTCCTTGTTCTATATAAACAAGCAAGATCGAAACATCCGCTGGGTTCACACCAGAGACACGAGAAGCCTGCCCCACAGATAATGGACGAACCTCTTTCAGACGATCCCTCGCTTCAGATGCAATTCCATGAATATCATCATAATCAATATCTTCAGGAATTTTTTTGTTTTCCATTTTTCTCATTCGTTCAATTTGTTGTTCCGACTTTTGAATATAGCCTGCATATTTGGTGTGGATCTCTACTTGCTCTTCCACTTCATTAGGAAGGTCCTTTTGCTCCTCTAGAAGCCCTGCAACCATTTCATATTTCATTTCTGGTCGTTTCAGAAGATCATAAGCATTTACAGCATCTTTAAGCGGCGAGCCTCCAGCCTGTTCAATAACTTCCTGAGCTTTTTCTGTTGCTTTAATCGTAATTCCTTTCAAACGTTCAATCTCTTCTGAAATCATACGTTTTTTGTCCTGGAAACGAGCATAGCGATCCTCTGAAATTAAACCAATATCATGGCCAATATCCGTAAGGCGTAAATCCGCATTGTCGTGGCGTAGAATTAAGCGATATTCAGCACGGGAAGTTAGAAGACGATACGGTTCGTCTGTTCCTTTTGTGACCAAGTCATCAATGAGCACTCCAATATAGGCTTGAGAACGATCTAAAATAACCGGGTCTTTACCTAGTACTTTAGAGGCAGCATTAATTCCAGCCATGAGCCCCTGTGCCGCCGCTTCTTCATAACCAGAAGTTCCGTTAATTTGACCAGCGGTGAAAAGTCCTTCAATCGCTTTTAACTCAAGAGTTGGCCAAAGCTGTGTAGGCACCACAGAATCGTATTCAATTGCATAGCCGGCACGCATAATTTCTGCTTTCTCAAGGCCTGGAACTGTCTCGATCATCTGCTTTTGCACATGTTCAGGTAGGGAAGTTGATAGCCCCTGTACATAGACTTCTTCTGTATTTCTTCCTTCAGGTTCTAAGAAGACCTGGTGACGAGGTTTATCATGGAAACGCACAATTTTATCCTCTACTGAAGGACAATATCGAGGTCCTGTACCTTTTACCATACCAGAGTACATCGCAGAAGAACTTAAATTATCATCAATAATCTTATGAGTGAACTCATTGGTATACGTTAACCAGCAAGGGATTTGATCTGTGATATACTCCGTCGTTTCATACGAAAACGCACGAGGAACTTCGTCTCCTGGCTGAATTTCTGTTTTTGAGTAATCAATAGAATGACTGTTTACACGCATTGGCGTCCCAGTCTTAAAACGAACCATATTAATGCCAAGCTCTTCAAGGTGAACCGACAGATCGGTAGAAGCACGTTGGTTGTTAGGTCCGCTTTCATAAGCTAGATCTCCAATAAGAACTTTTCCGCGCATAAATGTTCCGGTAGTAACAATAACAGAGTCTGCCGTATAGGCTGCTTTCGTCTCTGTTACAACGCCCTTACATACCCCGTCTTCTACCATTAGTTCCTTAACCATCCCTTGGCGAATCGTTAAGTTTGGTTCATTTTCGATTACCTTTTTCATTTCTTGAATATATAAATGCTTATCTGCCTGTGCACGAAGGGCGCGAACAGCAGGCCCTTTTCTTGTGTTCAACAGACGCATTTGAATATACGTTTTATCAATAACTTTGGCCATTTCGCCACCTAAAGCATCAATTTCACGAACAACGACACCCTTTGCCGGGCCTCCAACAGATGGGTTGCACGGCATGAAGGCGATCATATCCAAATTCAAAGTCAACATTAGCGTTTTTGCACCACGACGAGCGGCCGCTAAACCAGCTTCTACACCTGCATGACCAGCACCAATAACAATAACGTCATAATGTCCTGCTTCAAAAGTATTCATGACTCTCTCTCCTTAACTCACTTTATTTTCCTAAACAAAACTGAGAGAATAACTGATCAATTAAGCTTTCTTGAACCGTATCGCCCACGATTTCACCAAGAAGCTCCCATGTTCTCGTTACATCTATTTGTACCATATCAATCGGCATACCAGCTTCCATGCCTTGCATTGCTTCTTCTAACGTATCTTTTGCCTGATTCAGCAACTGAACGTGACGAACATTTGAAAGATAGGTCATATCACCCGTATCAATATCTCCTTCAAAGAAAATCTCAGATATGGCGGTTTCTAATTGATCAATCCCTTGCTCTTCAATTAACGACGTCGTGACAATAGGATGGTTCCCTGCAACTTCTCGCAGTTCTCCCATATCAATTTGTTGCGGTAAGTCTGTCTTATTTACGATGACAATAACGTCCATCCCTTTAACCGCTTCAAATAACTTTTTATCCTCTTCTGTAATGGTATCTCCATTATTTAAGACAAGGAGGATTAAGTCGGCCTCTTGCAATACTTGCCTGGATCGTTCGACACCAATTTTCTCGACAAGGTCTTCTGTTTCCCGGATGCCCGCTGTATCAATTAGACGAAGGGGGACTCCTCGGACGTTGACATACTCCTCAATCACGTCACGAGTCGTTCCTGGCACCTCAGTAACAATCGCTTTATTTTCATGAACAAGAGCGTTCATTAAAGACGATTTCCCTACGTTTGGACGCCCGACTATAGCCGTACCAAGACCTTCACGAAGTATTTTCCCTTGTTTGGCCGTTCTTAACAGTCGCTCGATCTCTTGATGAACGCTTTTCGTATTGTGAATCATCATCTCATTGGTCATCTCTTCAACATCATCGTATTCAGGATAATCAATATTCACTTCTACTTGAGCCAGAACTTCAAGTAATTCCTGCCTTAAATTCTGGATCAAACGGGACAAACGCCCATCCATTTGTTTTAACGCAACATTCATCGCTCGATCCGTTTTGGCACGAATTAAATCCATTACAGCCTCTGCTTGGGATAAATCAATACGTCCATTTAAGAACGCACGCTTCGTGAATTCACCTGGTTCCGCTAAACGGGATCCTTGAGCTAATGTTAATTCCAACACACGGTTTACAGATACAAGACCACCATGACAATTGATCTCTACTATATCTTCACGAGTGAACGTTTTAGGAGCACGCATGACAGAAACCATCACTTCTTCTACTAATTCATTGGTCTTAGGGTCTACTAATTTTCCATAATGAATTGTATGAGTGTTGACTTCGTTTAAATCTTTTCCTTGAAATATTCCGTTGGCTAACGAAACAGCTTCAGGGCCACTTAAACGAACAATGGCAATCGCCCCCTCTCCGACCGGGGTAGATATTGCACTTATAGTATCTGTTTCCATGCTCTCACCTCTTTTCTTAATCTTAATTATATTTTATCCACAATTATTTGTTTTATATAGTCACTAACTTATTAGATTAGCACATAACACGATTCTTTGAAAAGCTTTTACTTCAAAAGGTTTTTATATACGAAAGTTATCCACATGTGGACAGTCAATTTCTTTATTCTAACACGTTTTCTTCTTCTATAATTGACCGATTCTTCAAACAAGAGGCACAAGAAATGCCCCCGGTACTTAACCAGGGGCAATTTCATTACTATTCAGGTTTTATAACCACGTGACGATGGGGTTCTGAACCGTCTGAATAAGTCGAAACTTGTTTGTTATGCTGCAACGCAGCATGGATAATCTTTCGTTCATAGGAAGGCATTGATTCAAGTGCTATTTCAGTCTTTGTACGCACTGCTTTATCTGCTAAACGCCCGGCTAACCCAGAAAGAGTCTCTTTTCTTCTTTCACGGTAGCCTTCCGCATCAACTATTGCTGTTAAATACTGACGTCCATCTTGATTGATGACGAGTTGCGCTAATGACTGCAAAGCATTTAATGTTTGGCCACGTTTTCCAATGAGTAAAGCGATCTTGTCTCCCTCAAGCTCAAAGATAATCTCTTTACTTTTCTTCTTATAAGAGACTTGGATCGGTGCCCCCATTTGCTGACCAATTTGTTCTAAATACTCTTTAGTCGCTTCAATAGCTTCTTCCATCTTAAGTGATTTATTTTCACTTTCATTTTCTGAACTGGTATGATCATCTATCTCTAATGAATCAACTTGCGGTTCGTCAGGATCTTTAGCCTGCTCAGGTGCGGTTTCAACCGGTTCTTCTTTAGCGGCTACCATCATAACTTTAACAATGGCTTTTTTAGCACCAAACACACCGAAGAATCCCTTCTTACCTTCGTCAATAACTTCTACATTAACTTGGTCCCTCGAGGTGTTTAACTGCTCTAATGCTGAACGGACCGCGTCCTCAACTGTTTGTCCAGTAGCAGTTACTTGTCTCACTTATTTCGCTCCCTCTGTTTTTGAATCCTTCATCATTGGCTTACGAATAAAAACAGTTTGTGCAATCATAAATAAGTTACCTACCACCCAGTAAAGCGCAAGCGCAGCTGGGAAGTTTAAAGCAAAGATACCAATCATAACCGGCATAATATAAAGCATCATTTTCATTTGCGGATTTTGATCAGCTGTTCCAGCCATCATGAGCTTTTGCTGAATGAACGTAGTAGCTGCCGCAACGAGTGGCATGATAAAGAATGGATCTGATTGCCCTAATTCAAACCATAGGAAACTGTGATTTTCAATTTCCTGTGTTCGAACAATAGCATGGTAAAAGGCAATTAAAATTGGCATTTGTAAAAGAATCGGGAAACAACCCGCTAACGGATTCACACCGTTTTGTTGGAACAACTGCATGGTTTCTTGTTGCAATTGTTGCTGAGTTTTTTGATCTTTTGAGCTATGTTTTTGTCTTAGCTCTTGTAATTGTGGTTGTATTTCCTGCATAGCTTTTGAGCTCTTTAGCTGTTTAACGTTTAATGGTAAAAGAATTAAACGAATAATCAGCGTAACTACGATAATAGATAAACCATAGCTCTCACTAAACAAGCCTGCGAAATACTTAATTAACAACGACAGTGGATATACAAAATACTCGTTCCAAAATCCTGTACTTTCAGATGTAATGTTTTGGTCAATTTGCGTACAACCTGATAGCACAACAAGAAGTCCTGTCAGCGTTAATAAAAAAAGGACCTTCTTTCGCAACTTTTCTTCCTCCTTATTATCCCAAACGGTATTATTCCAGTAATACATGTATTCTATCATTAGTCACTGGCTGGCTTCTATATAAAATCTTAAGCTTTTAGCGATTTTGCTAACAGATTTGTTTTCTTTAAAACGTGAGACAAACTTTTCTTGATTTCGTGAAAATCCATTTGATTGGTGGGTTTTCTAGCAATGACAACTACATCGTAATTCTGTTTCATTCGTGGCTCAAGTTCAAGAAAGGCTTGTCTCAAGTAACGCTTAATCTGATTTCTCATGACCGCGTTTCCAATCTTCTTGCTTACTGATAGGCCAATCCGAAAGTGAGGTTGTTCCTCTTTTTTTACGTAGTAAAGTACCAGTTGTCTGTTAGCGAATGAAGAACCATTCCTAAATACATATTGAAATTCTTCATTTTTTTTGATCCGATATTGTTTCTTCATATTTTCATCCTCACTCTAAAGAAAGCATAGTGCTTTGAGGAAGCACGAAAGGTTCATCGTCAAGAATAACCCAGTAGTTACAAACGACAGAATCGTAATTGAACGTTCTGTCCTCCCCTATTGCCATCTCAACATAAAAAACGTATTCCCCCTGCTTACAGCATATCCCCTACAGAAAAAAGTTATATCATACGAAACAGCATTTTCTTAAAGAAATATCAGATCAGCGCCATTGAATAGGCATGTTGAGGAATACGTTTTATTTACGTTCAAACTAGAAAAAAGACCACTGACATATGTTCAGTGGCCTATGCAGATAATGTTTTTCTACCTTTGCGACGACGGCGCGCTAGTACTTTACGTCCGTTAGCAGAACTCATACGATTACGGAAGCCGTGCACTTTTTTACGTTTACGGTTATTTGGTTGAAATGTACGTTTCATTGTATAGACACCTCCCTGAGGATTAAATAAAATCAAAAACTAAAAAGACAGTCCAATTCATTATAAGAAGAATAGGTATAAAAAGTCAACTTTCTTTTTAAATCAACAGCTGAAAGCAACGCATCCTTGTGAACCATAAGCGTGCTGTGCCACCTTTAACAGCTTTCCAGACTCCTCAAATTTTTTATTAAAGTCCTTCTTCAACTCTCCATTTTTCATTTCAAATATGGCCGCTGTACTGTTCCAAACTTTCTAAAAGACAGACGCGTTCCCAAATTCTTTATCAACATCACTCGTTTAGTTCCTAGTTTGTCCAAATGTAAGTATAAACCTTTAGTCAGATCTATGAAAGATCCATGTTACTAAATCTATTTTTAGAGGATCCAACGATTTATGAAAAGAAGTTATAAAAATGGTTTAACAGGTCATCTTTTTTCTGTACACTTCGTCTGTGCATAACTTTTTAACCCCATTTCGACTATCCACATCAATTATCGACAAGATAATCACAAAATATAGTGTTGTGGATAAAAAATGTCTACAAGCAGTAGATAATGTGGATAAGTAACCGAAAACCATTGCAACAGAGGGATTTATTTGGTATTATATTTGTGTTTTAGTAATGAATAATTAAACACGCCAATAATTCTTTTCCACAGGTTGTGGATAAAGTGTGGACATCTATTCACAGTGGTGTGCATGTACTTATCAACAATATTGTGGATTGTGCTTATAAGTGAACTGCAAGCTGTTATAGTAACAGTTTTGCTTCCACAGCATTATAAGTCCTTAAGATTGCACAAAAGTTGTACAACCCACCTCCGGATCTCCTTTCTTCTGGTTTATTTAGAAAGAAAGGTTTAGATACGTGAGGTTTTTTGTTTCATAAACCATTCTTTATTACATGATTGCTCGAAAGGGGTGA
The DNA here is from genome assembly GCF_030166655.1 of Pontibacillus chungwhensis. Classification (GTDB taxonomy): domain Bacteria; phylum Bacillota; class Bacilli; order Bacillales; family BH030062; genus Pontibacillus. The sequence goes on from NZ_CP126446.1 coordinate 4,141,601, forward strand.
AATTTG